>WLNU01000060.1 GCA_009699645.1 Actinomycetota bacterium
CCAGTTAAACGTAGGTGGAAACATGGATTTCAAGAACATGCTCGAGCGTGATCGTCTTGAATCCAAAAAGATTTCAAAGACTAACTCGGTTACATCTCAGTTAGACCATGACATGGGAGATAAGAATGTTCACATCGGACCTTCTGACTACATTCCATGGCTAGATGATCGCAAGTGGGCCTACGTTCGCCTCGAAGGCCGCGCATTTGGTGATGTTCCACTTAACCTTGAGTACAAGTTGGAAGTATGGGATTCACCAAACTCAGCTGGTGTAATCATCGATGCGCTACGTTGCGCAAAGATCGGTCTTGATCGCAAGATCGGTGGAGCACTTCTTTCACCTTCTAGCTACTTCATGAAGACGCCACCAACTCAGTACACAGATGAGGCAGCTCATCAAAAGACTGAAGACTTCATTTCAGGAAAGTTAGATCGCTAGTAGGACATAGATTGCAAAGGAAAGCGCCCCTGGGATAAACCCAGGGGCGCTTTTTTAACCCCTCACGGAGAGTTGAGGGTTAAATCGTCGCATCCTCAGGAGTACGACGAATATGCATCAATCCAGCTATACCCAACAAAAGGAATAGAAGTCCACCAACAAAACTTGCGATTGCTGCATACCCTGCAATTACTCCAAGAGTTCCAAATGCATAGGCCTCAAGAAGCATTCCACGAAGTGTGTTGCCCATGAATAGCGTTTGGCGAAGATCTCCAAATTGCTTTATTTTCTCCACATCGGTGCTTCCACCACGCACAAGGCCCATGTATGCAGAAGAGACTTCTGAATAAGTTGCAGGCTTGCCCATCACGGCAATAGCCGATCCCTTCATGTGTTCCCAGATGTATAGATCTGAATAGTCACGAGCCATTTCACCATTAGTTACTTGCATGCCTTCCCATTTAAGGAGCTGATCTTTAGTCTCAGAGGGCATGCCGGCTGCATCCGGAAATGCGATATTTTGATTTTCTAACTGACTCTGCACTGAGTCATTGGCAAAGGCTGCACCAAAGTTGAGCAGTCCACTAAAGATCAAAAGTAGTGCTGCTAATCCCAGGCCGACATATGAGACAAGCTTGTCAAAAGTTCTACGTTTCATTGTATTTCTCTCTCCCTGTTGTGCATCAAATGGTTAATCAATGCAGTTCCATGTCTACTCTGTGAGTAGATGAGATGAGATCAAAAGTGCGAGGGTCAGCACTCGATGAAAATTACAGAGTGGCTACCCTCAAATAAATGTGATGTGAAGAACAAGACTTAGTCAATATGGCGGTTACACATAGCTTTTCCATCGGGGCCGACTTCCAAATGTAAGCAAGGAAGATCTAACTTGTCGAAGGCTTGATCACCATAATGTGCGCGATATGCAAGTGCTAACAGCACTCGAAGATTTGTTTGAGCATCTGATTTAATTCCAAAAACTTGGGCACTCCGGCTTACAGTATTTTCAACGACCTTTTCACTATGCGATGTCTGCAGGGCGATGGCACTATTTGATTTTCCTTCACAGACCAACTCCAGAACCAACTGTTCAAATGGATTTAACTCTCTTGTTGAAATCGTTATATCTCTTGCCATGTAAATAGCCGCCTCTCCGCGTGTCTCCATTGTGCTCTTTTTATTTACGCAATTCACCCCATAAGATGCCCGGATGAGCGAAATCTTGGCAAAACAAGAGGAACTAGTGCTAACTCTCAGCTTAAATCGTCCAGAGAAGATGAATGCCCTAACGCGAGCTATGTATGCAGATCTGTCTAAGAGCCTCAATGATGCTGCGGGGGATTTTGGAATCCGAGCAGTAGTGCTCACAGCAGAAGGTGATCACTTCACCGCTGGCAACGACATCATGGATTTTATGAACAATCCACCAACCTCAGATGATTCAGAGGTCGCAAAGTTTTTGGCAGCAATTCTTAACTTTCCAAAGCCGTTGCTTGGCGCTGTGAAAGGAAATGCCGTTGGGGTTGGCACCACAATGTTGCTTCACTGCGATGTTGTCATCGCTGGACCGACAGCCAATTTTTCAATGCCCTTTGCATCATTAGGACTGGTTCCTGAAGCAGGATCGAGTTTCTTATTCCCACAGTTAGTTGGCTATCAAAGAGCAGCCCGCATCTTTATGACAGGTGAGAGTTTTGATGCAGATGCAGCCATTGAAATGGGATTGGTAGCAGCCAAGGATTCAGATCCACTGGCACATGCATTAAAGATTGCCCAGCACATTGCGGAGCAACCACCTCAGGCAATCATTAATACAAAGGCTCTTTTAAAGGCAAAAAATCATGATGCCATTGCCGCGATCATGAAGGCTGAGTTTGAGATTTTCTCAATGGCGTTGCAATCAGATGAAGCTATGGAAGCATTCATGAAGTTCATGTCTAAGAAGGGTAAGTAAATGTCACTTGCAGGAAAGCGTATTTTCATAACTGGCGGATCTCGTGGAATCGGACTTGCTATCGCACTTCGTGCCGCACGAGATGGCGCATCTATTGCGATTGCAGCAAAGACATCTGATCCCAATCCAAAGTTAACGGGCACAATTCACACCGCTGCGGCAGAGATCGAAGCTGCTGGCGGAAAAGCACTCGCTATTCAATGCGATTTGCGTGATGAAGCTCAAATCGAAGCAGCAGTAGCTCAGGCTGCTGAAGCCTTTGGTGGAATCGACATTCTTATCAATAATGCAAGTGCAATTAACTTGACCCGTACTGATCAAACTCCGGCAAAGCGCTTTGATTTGATGTTTGATGTCAATGTGCGTGGCACCTTCTTGACATCACAGGCTGCGCTGCCGCACTTACGCAAATCAGCTGCTGAGGGACGAAACCCGCACATCTTGAACCTTTCTCCACCACTTTCTATGAAGCCTGTGTGGTTTAAAAATCACGTGGCTTACACAATGGCCAAGTACGGAATGAGTATGTGTGTTCTGGGTATGGCTGAAGAGTTCAAGCGTGATGGTATTGGAGTTAACGCTCTATGGCCGCGCACAGTAATTGATACAGCCGCCCTTCAAATGATTCCTGGAATTGATGCCGCCGCAGGTCGCACACCAGAGATTTTGGCAGATGCGGCATACATCATCTTTAATCGCGATGCCAAGGAGTGCACAGGCAATTTCTTTGTCGATGATCTTGTCTTGGCAAGTGAAGGAATCACAGACCTGGAAAAGTACTCAGTAAATCCTGGTACTAAGGATTTCCTTCTTGATTTCTTTCTAGACTAAACTAGAGACATGCGCAAAACATTAGTTTCTCTCATTATTGGGCTTCTTGCACTTCTAACGATGCCAAGCTCATTGGCTCATGTGGAGATTGTTTCTTCATTTCCTGAGAAGTTCGCAAATGTAAATCCGATCCCTACGCAGGTGTGGATTGAATTTAGTGGACAACTTCAAACTCTAGATGGAGAAGCTGTTAACTCACTTGAGGTCATCGATTCAACAGGCATTGCAGTTAACTTTGATGATCCGATTATTGAGGGCGCAAAGATTATGACGAAGATTTCGGGACAAAGTGCACCAGGTGCTTTTACCGTTAAGTATCGAGTTGTTGGCGATGACGGACACGTGATCGAAGGGGATTACACCTTCAACGCCTCACCTGATTATGCCGAGGCGGTTCCCACCACCACTTCTGAGGTTGAAAAGAAGACATCATTAAATGTTGGTGGCATAGTTCTGGTGTTTTTCCTTATAGTTTTTGTAGTTGGATACATCATCAAAGAGAGAAATGATAAGAAAAAGTAATGCCAGCTTTTGATCTTGAAATAAATGGCCCAAATACAATTCAGGAGTCAGAACGTCAAGGAAATGCTAGATCTTTGTTCTGGCCGTGGGCCGGGGCAAATGTTTCACTTCTAGCGCTGTCCTATGGTTCTTTCTTTTTAGGTTTTGGAATCTCCTTTAAGCAAGCAACCTTTGCTGCCATCATCGGAACAATTGCTTCATTTCTTCTTGTGGGTATTAGTTCACTTGCAGGTAAGCGCTCAAATGCGCCAACCATGGTTCTTGCGCGAGCATCCTTTGGAGTCAAGGGCAGCATACTCCCAGGCCTTCTCTCATACTTTATTTTCGTAGGATGGGAAACTGTTTTAGTTTCACTTGCAACGCTTGCAACAGGAACAGTTTTTTCTCGCATTGGGGGAGTAGATCAGAATCTTGCTTTGATCCTTGGATTCGTAATTGCGGTATCACTTACTGTTTTTGGTGGAGTTCTTGGCTTTGGCATAATCATGAAGTTGCAGAAGTTATTGACGGTAATCACTGTTGCTATGACAGTTGTTTATATCGCTCTAACAATCGACACAGTTGATTGGAGGGCTGTAACAGCAATTAAAGATGGGTCGACTCAAGGTTTCATCGGAGCACTGATTTTTGGTGTGACGGGAATTGGCCTGGGCTGGGTTAATTGCGCAGCAGATTATTCTCGTTACCTTCCAAGAACCGTTTCAAGTAAAGCGGTGGTTGGATGGACTGTGTTTGGTGCTTCAGTGGTTCCCATTGTGTTGGTTATTTATGGAGCTGCGTTGTCGGCTAGCAGTAAGGACTTAAGTGATGCGATTGCCATGGATCCCATAGGTGCTCTCACCTCACTGCTTCCAACTTGGTTCCTGATTCCATTTGCACTCATCGCAATATTGGGATTAGTAGGTGGGGCAATCCTTGATCTTTACTCTTCAGGATTAGCACTTGTTTCAATAGGCGTGCCAATCAAAAGACATCAGGCTGCGATTATTGATGCACTGATCATGCTTGCAGGATGTATCTACATTGTGTGGGTTGCAGATAATTTCTTCTATCCATTCCAAGGCTTCTTAATCACTCTCGGTGTGCCAGTTGCGGTATGGTCTGCGATCTTTGTCGCAGATGTCATTATGCGCAAAAGGGCTTATATTGAAAAAGACTTGTATGACGAGCAAGGAATGTATGGATCAGTCAACAAGGGATCTATTGCATTGATGTTTGTCGGAACAATTGTTGGCTGGGGGTTTGTAACAAACACCTTTGCTTCATGGTTATCGTGGCAGGGATATTTCCTTGGAGTCATTGGTGGAAAAGAAGGAGAATGGGCTTACTCCAATATCGGAGTTATTTTTGCACTGCTTATTGGTTTCGTCGGGCACATCATCCTTGCCAGAAAAACTATTGCGAAGCAGGAGTCCTTCTAAGCCAGATATATCCAACCAATCCCGAAAGGATTGCTGAGATAAATAATCCAAGTCGAACTTCATTGAGTTCTGCCTCGCTCTTAGCAGCGATTTCAGCGATTACTAGGGAAACTGTCATACCCATTCCTGCTAACGCACCGACTCCTGCGATTTCCTTGATATGTAGATGAGCCTTGGCACCGAGCTTGATAGCAATCCACGCAAAGAGTGCGATACCAAGAATCTTTCCGATTCCGCGAGCAAGTACTAATGAAATCGTCGTCTGAGAGGTAAAGCTCGCTAGATCAATATTCAAGGGAATATTCACGGCAATGATCACAGGGACGATGAAGTAGGTTGAAATGGGAGTGAGAACTTTAATCGCCTGAGTCAATTGCGATTGTGTAAGTGGAAGGAGTGCTCCTAGTGCTGCAGCACCCAGTGTGGCGAGAGCTTTTTCTGGGTGTAAGTCATCTCCATAAAAGACACCAAGAACAAGCAGTGAGAACAGATCGTCAGCTATGGCCAAAGTGAGTAGGAAAACCCGTACTTGTGGTTGAACTCGCTTTCCAAGCAAAGCTAAAACGCCGATAGCCAAAGCGATGTCAGTTGGCATTGCGGTAGCCCACACATGTGAAGAAGGATTGATAGCAAGAAAAATAAGGGCGGGGAAAATCATTCCACCGAGTGCAGCAACGATTGGAACGACTGCAGACTTAAGATCTTTCAACCCATGCTTGATTTCTAGGCCGACCAGAAAGAAAAAGATTGCGATCAGCACATCAATGAACATGAGGTCAATCTACTAGAAGCGCACACAACAAAGCCTGCCTTTTAAGGGGCGGGCTTTGTTCTAACAGATTTCTTAGATGTCGTAATACAGCTCAAACTCAGCTGGATGTGGACGCAAGCGAACATAATCGACCTCTTGCTTGCGCTTGAAATCAATCCATGTCTCGATCAGATCCTTAGTAAAGACGCCGCCCTTGAGCAGGAACTCATGATCGCGCTCTAGGTTATTGAGTACCTCATCGAGTGAACCCGGAACCTGTGCGATAGCCGCAGCTTCATCGCCAGTTAGTTCGTAGAGATCCTTATCAACTGGGGCAGGTGGTTCGATCTTATTGATAATTCCATCAAGGCCGGCCATCAACATCGCAGCAAATGCGAGATATGGATTCGATGATGGATCTGGGCAACGGAACTCAATGCGCTTTGCCTTCGGATTAGATCCGGTAATTGGGATACGGATACATGCCGAGCGGTTACGGGCTGAGTAAACAAGATTTACTGGAGCTTCATAGCCTGGG
>WLNU01000061.1 GCA_009699645.1 Actinomycetota bacterium
ATTCGTGTGTAATCTTCAAAGCCATAGGCCGATAAATCCTTGCCATAGCCCGAGCGCTTAAAGCCACCATGTGGCATCTCGGCAACGACAGGGATATGGGTGTTGATCCAGACACAGCCAAAGTCAAAGGCCTTAGCCATGCGCATCGCGCGGCCGTGGTCTTTGGTCCAGACACTGGAGGCTAGGCCGTAGTCAACGCCATTTGCCTTAGCAACTGCATCGGCCTCATCGCTAAATTTTTGAACGGTGATGACGGGTCCGAAGATCTCACTTTGAATCATCTCATCATCTTGGCGAAGACCGGCCACAACGGTTGCTGGAAAGAAAAAGCCTGGTCGATCAAGGGCGCTGCCACCGGTCATGACCGTTGCATGCGATGGCACACGCTCTAAAAAGCCGGCCACTCGTGCTAATTGATTGGCGTTATTGACTGGGCCCAAGAAGACATCTTCATCGGGTGCACCAATTGCAATGGCCTTGGCTTGCTCGGTTAAGAGGGCGACAAAATCATCATAAACACTCTCCTGCACAATAACGCGGGTGGCTGCAGTGCAGTCTTGGCCGGCATTGAAATAACCTGCAATCGCAATAGCTTCAGCGGCGGCCGGCAAATCTGCATCGGCAAATACAACTACTGGCGCCTTTCCGCCGAGCTCAAGGTGTACACGTTTTAACTGAGTTGCTGCCGATTGCGCTACTTGAATTCCAGCGCCAACTGAGCCGGTAATGGAGACCATATCGGGGCGCTTGTGTTCAACAACGCTGCGGCCAGTCTCGCGCTCGCCGCAAACGACATTAAAGACACCGGCTGGTAAAAACTCTGACATAACGTTAGCCATCCACACAGTTGATGCTGGTGTTGTATCACTTGGCTTTAAGACAACGGTATTACCGGCAGCTATCGCAGGTGCCCATTTCCATACGGCCATCATCATTGGATAGTTCCAGGGAGTTACTTGACCGATAACACCGATGGGTTCGCGACGAATCATCGATGTCATTCCAGGCATATATTCACCAGCTGATTTTCCTTCAAGGTTTCTAGCAGCTCCGGCAAAGAAGCGGATCTGATCGACCATCGGTGGAACCTCTTCAGAGGTCGTTAATGAGATCGGTTTTCCAGTATTACGACATTCAATCTCAATAACTTCACTTTGGCGATCCTCAATTGCATCGGCAATTTTTAATAATGCACGTTGGCGTTGCGATGGAGTTGAGTCGCGCCAACCGGCAAAGGCATTACTTGCCGCAGAAAATGCTGCATCGACATCGGCTGCATTTGATTTTGGCGCAGTTGCATAGGCCACCCCAGTCGATGGATTAATAAGTGAGGTTGTTTCACCGCTCGTACTGTCTACGGCCTTGCCATTAATGAAGTTCTTTAACTTTTCCATGGCCGTGAGCCTACCAAGTCAGTGAAAAGCTAACTAGTCGCTTCTAGTTTTTTTCAGCCGCCGCCAACTGGCCACACGCACCATCGATTTCGCGTCCTCGGGTATCTCGAACCGTTACCGGGACTCCGTAACTCTCCAAAATGCGCACGAACTCGGCCTCATCTTCGCGGCGAGATGCAGTCCACTTTGATCCTGGGGTTGGGTTGAGGGGAATGAGATTGACATGGGCGTTACGGTTTTTTAGCAGACGTCCCAATAAATCCGAGCGCCAGGATTGATCATTAATATCGCGGATGAGCGCGTATTCAATGGAGTATCGCCGACCCGTGCGTTTTTCATAAGCATCAGCGGCAGCTAAAACCTCTTTAATATTCCAGCGCGAATTAACTGGAACCAATGTATCGCGCAGTTCGTCATCAGGGGTATGAAGTGAGACGGCCAATGTAACTGCTATCCCCTCTTCGGTAAGTTTCTCAATTCCATTAACCAGGCCTACGGTGGAGACAGTTACTGAGCGAGCACTAATGCCTAAACCATCGGGATTAGGGTCGGTGATATTTCGTACCGATCGCATCACGGCGTTGTAGTTAGCTAAAGGCTCACCCATTCCCATAAAAACAATATTAGAAAGTCTAGTTGGACCACCCGGTAGCTCGCCATTGGCACATGCACGCGCGGCGGCAACGATCTGTTCGGTGATTTCGCCGGCACTTAAATTGCGTGTGAGGCCTGCTTGGCCCGTTGCACAAAACGGGCAGTTCATTCCACAACCTGCTTGTGATGAGATGCAGACGGTTACGCGATCGGTATAGCGCATTAAAACGCTCTCGACTAAGACGCCATCATGTAACTTCCATAAATCCTTGCGCGTTGTGCCGGCATCACACGTTACCGATTTTACTAGATGAATAAGCTGTGGAGTTAATTGATCGGCGATGCTCTGGCGCATCTCGGCTGGTATATCGCTCCAGGTCTGTGGATCATTTGATAAATGCGAAAAATAATGCGTTGCAACTTGTGTGGCTCTAAAGGCTGGTAGACCGAGCGACTTTGCTACGTCACGACGCTCATCCGGTGAGTAATCAGCTAAGTGTTTTGGGATTTTCTTGCGCTGAACCGGCTCATCAAAGACTAATTTTATTTCAGGCACAGTCATAGCCAGGCCTTGACTAACTCAAGGGCTAACCACAACGCAGGTGCTGAGATTAGGACAGAGTCCAAACGATCGAGCATTCCACCATGACCAGGCAGTAAGGAGCCCATATCTTTGAGGGCTAAATCCCGTTTCATGGCACTTTCAATTAAGTCACCGCACGTTGCAGTAAAGACAATCATTAATCCAACTACCGCACCGATCCACCACTGCATCTCCAAAATGTATGTAAATGACAGGATCCCACCAGCGGTTGTGAAAACAAGTGAGCCGATTAAACCTTCCCAGCTCTTCTTAGGTGAGATCTTTGGTACAAGTGGATGCTTGCCGATTAAAACACCGACGATGTAGCCAAAAGTATCGTTGCAACCGACTAAGACAACAAAGGTCATTACCCGCTCTAAGCCAGTGCTCGTCCGACCCAGCAGAATTAAAAACCCAGCAAGAAAAGGAAGATAGAGAAGTGAAAAAGTTGTTGCCGTTGCACTTGCGACAAAGCCCTCAGGACCCCTAGTTAAGAGTTGAATAAGCAGAACGGGAATCGCTATCGCCGTTGCTACGGCCAAACCCGCGACCCCACCGTTCCACGTGGCATAGGACAGAGCAAGGGCTGCGATCATTAAACCGGCAGAAGAGATATAGATTCCGCTGGCATTAAAAGCACGCACGATTTCGCGGATGCCTAGCAGGACTGCCATAGCAACTACTACAGCAAAGATTTCTCGGCGATAGGCAAGTGCAAACCAGACAAGAGCTACTAAAGATAATGAGACTGCAATTGAAGGGAATAGCTTTCGCCCAGCGCGTTTATTAATCGCCTCGTTTATCGAGTGAATATCAGACATAGAGTTAAAACCCCTTAGATCTCTAGGAGTTCAGTCTCCTTGTGCTTAAACATCTCATCGACCTTGGCTACGTGATCAGATGTAATTTTCTCTAATTCTTTTTCACCTCGGGCTACATCATCTTTGCCGACGTGGCCATCTTTCTCCATTTTTTCAATCGCCTCTTTAGCGCTGCGGCGGATATTGCGCATAGAGATCTTTGAATCTTCGGCCTTTCCTTTCACGACCTTGATGTACTCCTTGCGTCGCTCCTCTGTTAATTGCGGAAAATTAATGCGAATAACTGCGCCATCACTTGATGGATTCACTCCAAGATCGCTATCGCGAATCGCCTTTTCAATGTTGAGCATCGCACTTTTATCGAAGGGAGCAATAGTGGCCATGCGTGCATCTGGGACTTGAATCGAGGCAAGCTGTGAAAGAGCGGTGTATGTGCCGTAGTAATCGACCATAATCTTATTAAATAGCGATGGATGCGCACGACCTGTTCGGATGGATGCAAAATCGTCCTTGGCAACTTCTACCGCTTTGCTCATCTTGGTATCAGCATCTTTGAGAATGCTTGCTACATCTGACATCTTTGCTCCTCTTTTACCGGGCCTCAGCCGCTTAAGCGACTAAGGTTCCAATCACTTCACCGCGCACTGCACGGCCAATATTTCCATTTTTCATTAAATCAAAGATAATTATTGGTAGTTTGTTTTCACGGCACAAGGCAAAGGCTGCAGCATCTGCCACCGCTAAGGATTTAGATAAGACCTCATCATAGGAAATGCGCTCATACTTTGTAGCCTTTGGATCCTTCTTAGGGTCAGCGCTATAGACACCATCAACACCACTCTTTGCAAGAAGCAGTGCCTCGGCGCCGATTTCTAGTGCGCGCTGGGCTGAAACCGTATCTGTTGTGAAGTAAGGCATTCCAGCACCTGCTCCAAAGATTACAACGCGACCCTTTTCTAAGTGGCGAATCGCACGCAGTGGGACATAAGGCTCGGCAACCTGGCCCATGGTGATTGCGGTCTGAACTCGGGTTTGAATACCCTCTTTTTCAAGAAAATCTTGCAGCGCTAGACAGTTCATTACTGTTCCGAGCATTCCCATGTAATCGGCACGAGAGCGATCCATACCGCGCTGTTGGAGTTCGGCGCCGCGGAAATAATTACCGCCGCCGACAACGATCGCTACCTGCACCCCTGTGCGCGCAACATCAGCGATCTGTTTTGCAATATCTTGCACAACATCGGGATCAACACCGATGCCCTTGGCTCCACCAAAGACTTCGCCAGAAAGTTTAAGGAGCACTCGCCGATACGTTCCTCGTGTACCGGGCATGAGTGCTCCTTTTAAACTAGTAGTTCGCTGGCTAAATCTTAGGCGTTTGTTCCTAGAAGCCTATTGACCCACGCGGAAGCGATGGAATGCCTTAACGGCCGTTCCTGCCTCATCGAGAATCTGCTTAACGGTCTTCTTGGCATCTTTCGCAAATGACTGCTCGATAAGTGAGACTTCCTTCACGAAGCCAGTGACGCGACCCTCAACGATTTTCGAGAGTGAGGCCTCAGGCTTACCCTCTTCAATCGCGGTTTCGTGGGCGATGCGTCGCTCATTTTCAATTAAATCTGCAGGTACATCTTCGCGATTGACGAACTGCGGTGCAAAGGCTGCAATGTGCTGAGCGATATCTTTTCCAACATCGCCTGCATCTTTAGCTAGCTGAACAAGTACGCCGACCTGCGGTGGCAAATCTGGACTTGTACGGTGTAGATAAATTCCAACTGGTGAATCTTTAAGAACTGCGATGCGACGAACTTCAATCTTCTCACCCAGCATCGCATTAGCCTCATCAATAACTGATTGAACAGTGTTTCCATTGGCCATAGTTGTTGCAAGGAATGCCTCAACTGAATCAGAGTGTGCCTTTTGCAAATGAGCAAGTAGCTCATCGGCAAGGGCGACAAATCGATCACCCTTTGCAACGAAATCTGTTTCACAGTTGAGTTCGAGCATCACACCGAGATTGCCCTCGACCTTTGCAACGACTGCCCCATTTGAAGTAAGACGACCCTCGCGCTTTGTCACTCCCTTGAGCCCTTTAACGCGGATCAGGTCGATCGCTTTATCGTAATCGCCCTCTGCCTCATCGAGTGCCTTCTTGCAATCAAGCATTCCCGCAGCAGTTGCTTCGCGAAGTTTTTTTACATCGGCAGCTGTATATGCAGCCATAGTAATTACTCTCCTTCTACTGGTGCTGGAGTCAAAACTTCAACAGAGTCAGTTACGACAGCGTCGGACACTGCAGCAATCTCTTTCTCCCAGTCGGCCATTGGCTCACCGGCAGCAACCTCTGCTGGAGCATCACTCTTTGTCTCTTCCTTAACAACTGCAGAACGCGCGGCAAGGCCGGCAACAATTGCATCAGTGATGACACGTGTGAGCAGACCGATTGAACGGATTGCATCATCGTTACCTGGAATCTTGTAATCAACCTCATCTGGATCACAGTTTGTATCCAAGATTGCAATTACAGGAATACCAAGCTTCTTGGCCTCAGCAACTGCTAAGTGCTCTTTCTTGGTATCTACTACCCAAATCGCTGAAGGCAACTTAGTCATGTGGCGGATTCCATCAAGGTTCTTAAATAGTTTTTCGCGTTCGCGGCGCAGCATCAAGAGCTCCTTCTTAGTAAGAAGAAGATCATTGGTGTTCTCTAGAGCCTCTAGCTCCTTAAGACGCTGAATACGCTTATAGACAGTTGGGAAGTTAGTAAGCATTCCACCTAACCAGCGCTCGGTGACAGTTGGCATACCAACGCGTGCTGCCTGTTGCATGATCGGCTCATGTGCCTGCTTCTTTGTTCCAACAAAGAGGATGTGACCGCCTTTTGCGACCGTGTCCTTTACAAACTCATAGGCACTATCAATGAGTGCAAGTGATTGCTGGATATCGATAATGTAAATACCGTTGCGCTCGGTGAAAATAAAGCGCTTCATCTTTGGATTCCATCGACGAGTC
>WLNU01000062.1 GCA_009699645.1 Actinomycetota bacterium
CGCGAGGCCCGAGCGTTACTTTGACCGCATCGGCCAAGATGTTCATTCCGCGCTCTAATCCGCGACGTGATTCTTCGTTAAAGGCAATCTGCTTTGCCATGAGTTGTGCTCACTTTCCTTTGATTTCAGTGGGGGCTTTATCACTCGCACCCCGAGAGTGCTAACGCCAAATCTACGGGAGGTGCTCCCAGGACGCAAAACGGGACTGGGCTAGCGGGTGATACGGGTGGACATACGGGCCTCGCGCAGGCGGCGAAGGCGTTTTACCAGCATAGGGGCGGCCTCCATGGCATCATCCCGGTCGATAAGGTCGTTGAGAAGTTGGTAATAGCGCGGGGCGCTGAGCTCAAAGAGCTCTTTAATCGCACTCTCTTTTGCCCCGGCAAATCGCCACCAGCTCGCCTCAAAATCCAGGATCCGCGACTCTAAATCACTTAAGCCGCTATGCAGTGTTGGCTCTTCCTGTGCAGACATGGGTGAAATCGTATCGGGCTGAGCGTAAAAGTGTGGGATTTAAAGCCTGTTCACTATCATCTCGATATCGCTGATTTTTGTCCATGGATTAACGATTGCAAATCGCAAAATTGCTTCTCCATTATGTGATGAGGGTGGAATAAATCCAACTTGATCGGCTAGCAATTGATCCGACCAGTTGTGATAATCCTTTGCACTCCAACCTTTACGAGTGAATGCAACGATAGATAGCTCGGGTTCACATACAAGTTCAAGATTTGGGTGTGCTCTCACTAAATCTGCAGCGGCTCGTGCAACCGTAAGTGTGTGTTCCATTGCCTCTGTATAGGCATCGGTTCCATGGGCTGCTAATGAAAACCAAAAGGGAAGTCCGCGTGTGCGACGTGTTAATTGAATTGCATAATCTGAGGGTGACCATGCACCATCTTTTAATGTATCTAAGTAAGAGGCATGCTGGGAATGTATTGCACGTGCAAGTTCTGGTTCGCGATAAATAAGTGCACAGGCATCATATGGAGCAAATAGCCATTTATGTGGATCAACAATAAATGAATCGGCCGCTTCAATTCCATCAAAGTGTGAGCGAACAGAGGGTGCACACAAGGCCGCTAAACCATATGCGCCATCAACGTGAAACCAGATTCCACGCTCATGTGCAGCGCTACCGATACCTTTTAAGTCATCAATAATTCCTAAGTTAGTAGTTCCCGAAGTCGCAACAACGGCACACACACGCTTACTCGTTGTTGCATGGAGCTCGTCAATGGCCTGTGCTACAGCACTTCCCATTAGCTTGCCATCTACGGCTGTCGAAATCTTCAAGACATCGACATCCATAATATTTGCCGCCACCACAATCGATGAATGTGATTCTTGGCTGCAAGCAATGACCCAACGTGTTGCATCGGGATGCTTCTTGCGCGCCTCGGCACGGGCAACAACTAAAGCTGAAAGATTGCCAACGGTTCCACCTTGCACAAAGACGCCGCCTGCACTTTCTGGCAGGCCAGCTAAATCCGATAGCCAGCGCAGCGCCTGGTTTTCAGCAAAGACTGCGCCTGCACCCTCTTGCCAAGAGCCGCCATACAGTGCGCTTGCACCTACCACTAAATCAAAAAGGTTTGCGTATTCACTCGGCGCCGATGGGATAAAAGCTAAGTTGCGTGGGTGATCGCTCGAGATACATGCCTTAGCTAAAACACTTGTAAAGAGTTCTAGTGCCTCATGTCCTCCTAGCCCGCGCGCAGTAATTGTGTTACCGACCTCTGTAAATAAATCCTCGGATGTTCGAGGGCCATCCAGCGGAGGGTCGTTCTTTAAGCGATCAAGACTGTAAGCCAAAACCTCGTGCGCAAGGGCCTCAACTTCGGGCGTGAACTCATGCATCTTTGGCGGCTTGTTTTACGATGTTTCGTAGCATCGTTGGAAAGACAAAGAGGTGCAATGGTGAGATTGAATACCAATACAACTGGCCACCTAATCCGCGCGGATTAAAAGTCGCCTCTTGCACGATCCGTGTCTTTCCATTCTCTTGACTCACCGTAAACTCCAACCAGGCTTTACCTGGCAGAACCATTTCAGCATAAAGCTTTAAACGATGTCCTTGTTCTAACTCTTCTACTCTCCAAAAATCTAAACTCTCTCCTACGCGTAAATAATCTGGATCACGGCGCCCACGGCGCAGACCGACGCCGCCCACCATACGATCTAATACTCCACGAGCCCACCAGAGAAAATCTGAACCGAACCATCCATGCTCTCCGCCAATACCTTCAATCTGCTTCCATACTTTTTCTATTTCGATATCGGTTACGGCTTCGCGACGATCGCGTAGGACCATCTCACCTGCCCACTCAGGATCTCCTTGGGCTTTCTGCCACGGTGCAGTTGGGCTAGTTGCATCTGACCAACGGGTTTCAACACCGTGATCAATAATCTTTGAAAGTGCCAGGTTCATGGCCGTAGTTATGTCAGTTAACCCCTCTGATGGCAGGGCAATTACATCATTGATACTTTTTGCAGGATCGGCAACGACTTCACTGATTAATGAGCCCACGAGTGGGCGTGCCAGAGCAGTTGGTACTGGAGTTACTAAACCAATCCACAAACTAGAAAGTCCAGGTGTTAATACTGGAATCTTTATAATGATACGTTTCTTTAATCCAGATACTTTCGCAAATTTCTGCATCATGTCGGCATATGTCAACACTTCAGGACCACCGATATCAAAGACTTTTCCGACTGGCTGCTTTAAAGCCGCAGCGTTCTTTAAGTAATACAGAACATCGCGAATTGCAATTGGGTGGGTGCGGTTCATAACCCATTTAGGCGTTGTCATAATCGGCAGACGATGTGTTAAGTGGCGCAACATTTCAAAGCTAGCCGATCCCGAGCCGATAATAATTCCAGCACGTAGCTCCATGACTGGTACCGATGTGCTTGCTAGCTCTGCACCGGTGCGAGCACGTGATGCTAAATGTTTACTGATCTTTGCATCGTTAGCGATTCCACCTAAATAAACAATTTGCGATACCCCAGCGGCCTCGGCCGCTTGTGCAAAATTACGGGCCATCTGCGCTTCGATCTCATCAAAATTTGGACCTAAGTTAATTGAGTGCAATAAGTAAAATGCAGTGTGGACTCCAACCAAAGCTGCATCTACATCTGCACGGTTCTCGGCGCTACCTTGGCTAATTTCAACGGCCGATGCCCACGGCTGTCCCTTTACCTTGTGCCAGTCACGCACCAGGATTCGTACATCGAATCTCTCTTCAACTAGTGCTTTGACTAAGCGGCCACCAACGTAGCCTGATGCGCCGGTAACAAGGAGCTTACGGCTTTGAATTGGAAGGCTCATGCCTCAAAGCCTAGACTTAGGCGCATGCAAAAGAGACCTGAAAAGCCACGCGTGGTTATTTTGGGCGCCGGATTTGGTGGCCTTACTGCAGCCAAGGCGATGTCGGCCTTTGCCAATGTCACACTTGTTGACCGCCATAACTTCCAGACATTTCTGCCACTCTTATATCAAGTATCAACGGCAGGCCTTGCCGCCGACCACGTTGCACACCCCGTGCGCGGCGCACTTCGCAATACAGGAGTCGCATTTCGTATGGGCTCACCAATTTCCATTGACCACAAAAATAAGTCCATAAAGCTAGATAGCAGCGAGGTTCTCGACTTTGATCATCTCGTTATCGCCCTCGGTTCTGCCACTGCCGACTTTGGCGTACCTGGAGTGCATGAATACGCTCTCGGAATGAAGAGTGTCCATGAAGCGATAACAATCCGAGCAGAAGTCATGCGCCGCTTTGAAGATTTATGCCGCTTTGAAGATGAGAGTATTTTATCAATTGCAGTCGTTGGAGGTGGACCAACAGGGGTCGAGATGGCTGGTGCATTTGCTGAATTAGTACGAGGCCCTTTAAAAAACGATCAAGCTCATGCCGCCGCACATATTGATATCTATCTGATCGAAGCTGGCCCACGATTATTGCCTAGTTTCTCAGAGAGTTTATCTGCGCGAACTAAAAAAGATCTTGAAAAACTCGGTGTGAAGATACGGCTCAATACAGCAGTAGCTGCAATCGAGCCTACAGAGATACGGATCAAAGATGGAACTTCGATTCCATCAGAGGTAACTATTTGGGCCGCTGGCGTGCAAGGTGAGCCAACGGCTGCAAAGTTAAACCTTCCACTCATAGGTTCGCGCATCGATGTTGAAAACTCACTTCAAGTAAAACACTATCCACACATCTGGGCCATCGGAGATATCGCTGGCTTTAAGGGAAAAGATGGCCGTTTCATGCCTATGGTGGCACCAGTTGCGCTGCAGCAGGGAAAATTTATTGCCCGGCAAATTGAGAGATTAATAAAAGATCAACCTCTCTTAGCCTTTAAATATTTAGATAAAGGATCAATGGCCACAATCGGCCGTCACAAAGCAGTTGTAGAGGTAAAGAGATTTAAACTCGTAGGAATCCCGGCCTGGTATGCATGGCTATTTCTTCACTTGTTCTATCTATTAGGCGGGCGAAATAAAATTGGCACCCTAGCCGACTGGACGTGGAACTACCTCACCTTTGATCGCGGCAATAGACACATTATGGATTCGGTTTAATGCCTCAATATATCCAGCTGCGCGGTCACGAGATTTATTGTTACGAATGGGATAACGATGGTGAGGCCGTTGTTTTATTACACGGTGGTTTGAGTAAGACCTCGAGCTGGGACTACATCATGGTTCCCCCGCTTGAAGATGATTTCCATATCTTCGCCTATGACCGCACCGCCCATGGTTTTACTGGAGATCAAGTTGGCAGTTTGCACTTTGATTTTCAAACTCGTGAGGCAATTGCATATTTAGAAGATGTTGTTAAAGTCCCGGCCCATTTAATTGGCTGGAGCGATGGTGGCAATATCGCTCTGATGGTTGCGATTAAGCGCCCCGATCTCGTTAAATCGATTGTGGCAATCGGTGCGAACTTTCATTTCAGTGGTGTGCCACAGCCCTTTGGCGAGCCTGAAATCTCACCTGAAGATCAAGCTGAATACAACTTAATCTCTCCCGATGCTCCACATACGCTACTTGAAAAAGCTACTCGTATGAATGCTATTTGGGCTAGTGAGCCAACGTTGACCACTACTGATCTTGTAACAATTCAGTGTCCCGTACTCGTTCTTGCTGGTGATGATGATGTCATCAGTCACCACCACACCATCGAACTATTTGAGGCGCTTCCACTTGGTCAGTTAGCGATTATTCCCGGCACATCTCATTTTGTAATGAAGGAAAAACCAGATCTCATGAACGCTGTAATTGTGCAATTTCTGGAGGATTTAACTTATCCTTTTACTAAAATGCCAATACGGCGAACTAACAATCAACCGTAGTAATTTTCCCACTCGTAACATCATAAATAGCACCACCCACAACAACGCCATCATTTAATAATGGGTATGAGCGCACGCGGTTCACATCTGTAATGAGAGCTGCTCTTTGATCGCTCACGGTTCTAAACTCAAGACTGCGAGTATCTACGCCATGCTCTTTTTGAATTAAGGCGTGAATATCTGCCTCTTCGCCCATAGCCATACGGCAGTTAGTGTGGGGCATAATCAAGATTCGCTTAACTCCAAGCAGATAGGTTGCCAAAACCAACGTACGTAAAACATCCTCCGTCACGCGCGCACCAGCATTACGCAAAATCTTGGCATCCCCTGATTTCATCCCAACGACTGATAACGGGTTAATGCGTGAATCCATGCAGGTGACAATTGCTAAACCTCTTTGGGCAACACCTGTTAGCTCTGAATATTTAAAGGATTTTATATAATCATCATTTGCAGCCAATGCATCGGCGAACTCATCACGCGGAAAGTGAGACATCGATCTTCCTTTCCTTGAAAACTTACGAGCCCCCCGTCAGGATTGAACTGACGACCTGCGCATTACAAGTGCGCTGCTCTACCACTGAGCTAGAGAGGCCTACGTGCTAACACGTATCGATCTTTCGACCAGCGGCAATTATGGCAGTCCA
>WLNU01000063.1 GCA_009699645.1 Actinomycetota bacterium
ATTACCCGAGAAATTGTGGCACCTAATGTTGTAGCCGCTTCGGCCAAGGTATGAATATCCACGGCATCGAGGGCCGCAGAAAGTGAGCGATATGTGTAGGGCAGAATCAACATCGAATAGACGCCCGCTAAGGTTATTGGGGACTCACTTACATTTATTGAGATCCACCGGTATAGCGGTGCGATACCTACCACGATAACGATGGCCGGAATAGCAAGAGGTAAGAGGCAGAGTAATTCAAATGGACGTCGAAGTAGCGGTAGTTTGAGATGGACCCAAATGGCCGTCGGAACAACAAGAAAGAGAATCAGTGCCATCACGATCGCTGCAGAGATGAGAGAGCGAGTAACGGCTTGGAATAAATCCTGCTGCTCTCCAATCATCTGCCATGCTCGAAATGTGCGACCCTTATCGGCAAAGCCAAAGGGCTTTGTCGAGAAATCAAACATCGCATATAACGGAACCAAGAGATAGAAAGCTACGAAAGCGATAATGCTAAGGCGCCACAGGCGAACTCCGAGGCTTTGTCTCATCGTCTCTGCTCCCAATTACTTACCTTGCGACGAAGTAATGCATACATAGTCATGGCAATTACGACAACGATAACCATATAGAAGGATAGGACCTTGGCCTCGGCCGGATTTGATCCGCCAGTCTCACTCGTTAACGCCGTTGCAATCTGCAGTGGAGTCAAGTAATCGGCTAAGTTGATGAGAACATTTGCAGTGGCATAGGCTGAAAAAGAGTTAACGAAGAGTAAAAGAGCTGCACCTGCAAAAGAGGGTGTCAAAATTGGGATTCCTACGCGCAGCCAGTACTCAAAGGACTTACCACCTAGAGCATCAGATGCCTCACGCCACTGGGGCTTTAAATTCTCCAAGGTTGGAAGGAAGACTAAGACCATTAAAGGAATCTGGAAAAATGTGTAGAGCACGGCGAGGCCATTCATACTATAGAGCCAGCTCGCATCGGCTAGAAAAGTAGTGGGCAAGAACTTTGTCGCAAAAGTTAAAACTAAACCATTGAAACCAAAAGTTGCCAAGAAGGCAAAGACAAGCATGACGCCACCGAACTGGGCTAAGACACTACTGAGTGCAACTGCAACCTTATAGAAAACACCACCCGGTTTTCCTGTAGCGATCGCCCAGGCAAAAAGGCCGCCAAGGATTGCCCCAACAACGGCCGTTTTAGCTGAGAGTTCGAGAGAGTTACCGAAGGCGTGACGTGCAATGGGATCGTTAAAAACTGATTTCAGAATAGTTGTGCTCAACTCTCCGTAATTATCTCTAAAGGCGCCAGAGACAACGTTCCACGTTGGAAATAAGAGAAAAACTCCAGCGAAGGCTAGAAAGGGTAAAACACCGAGATACGCGGTTTTGCTGCGCCAATACCGAGAACCGGTCCTGCCATTGGCAGAACCGGCTCTCTTGTATTGAAGTTGAGTCAATTACTGACGACTCAGTTTTAGTTTGTTCCTACAGCTGCAGGCCATGCTGTCTTGAGATAAACACGAGCAGCCGCTGTTTGATCAGAAGTTGCCTTCTCCGCAACAACTTTGCTATTACCGATTGCAGCCTTACCGGCAGCACTCGCGCGCTTAGTCTTTAGTAGGTGTACCCAAAGAGTTGGAGTAGCTCCGCCTAGTGCCCAGTTATCGGCACCGGCCTCACTCAATGTGTACTCCATCCATAGACGTGCACACGCTGGATGTGGTGCCCATGCAGAGACTGCGCTGTTGTAAGTAGATCCAACTGCAGCAGGTGTGAACATCTTCCATACCTTGCCAGCCGCGGCCATCTGCTTGATAACGCCAGCTTGGATGTAACCATTATCGATAACAACTGGAGTCTGCCCAGATGCGATTGTGGCCTCAGTTGGGTTGACGTTAATGAAGTTACCAGCGGCCTTTAACTTAGCAAAGAATGCAACGCCCTTTGAAACATCGTCAAATGTTCCGCCAAGTGCCTTGTTAATCATGAAGATACCGTTCATGGCAGCAGATGAACCTAGTGGATCACCGTTCAGAGCGATCTTGCCCTTGAACTTTGGATCTAAGAGATCATCTAGTTTGGTGATTGTTCCAAGAGCTCCGCTATAGCCAATTGTCATTGTTCCTGTGTAGTTAGGAGTTATCTGAGCAGATGGATCCACAGTTGCAGCGAATTGGAGATAGTTCCACATCTTTACCTTGTACGGGGCAAAGGTTGCAGTATCGAGA
The DNA here is from genome assembly GCA_009699645.1 of Actinomycetota bacterium. The sequence continues at coordinate 2,219 of WLNU01000063.1, forward strand.
TACTTGACTCCTACTGCAAGTCCAATATCAAAGACATCGGGCGAGCGATTTGTACCCTTATTGGTGACTGCGGCATCAATCTCTTCTTGTGATGAGCCTTCTGGATTAGCCTCATCGACCTTGACGCCGTAAGTCTTCTTGAAACCATCGATCATGCCGCCGTAGTTTGCCCAGTAAAGCGGCAGTGCAATGACGTTTAACTGTCCTTCTTTCTTACATGCAGCTGCTAGTCCTGCAATTCCTCCGCCTTGTGAGGCAGATGTAATCTTGGAGTAGTTAGTTGCAGCTGATGCTGACGAACTTTGCACTACCGGAATCGCAAGTGCAACAACAAGTGCTGCAGCCACAGATCCACTAGTTAGTTTTGAATATTTCACTATGTTCCCCTTAATGTGTAAGTGGTATGTGCTTATCTCATACATCCTTACCTCTTGCACTACACGTGTTGAGCGCAAGTGGTCTGGAATTTTGTACTTACGCGAAACGCTACTTAGTCAAAGACCAAGACGTTTCGTGAGCCTTCTCCCGCCCGTAATCGATCAAAGGCTGAGTTAAGACCCTCTAAACCTATCCGCTCTGAGATGAGTTCGTCTAGGAATAAGTGGCCATTTAGATAACTTTTAACTAAGGTTGGTACGTCCTTTTTCAGATTAGCCGAGCCGAAGTAACAGCCCTTAATCCACTGTTCGTTGACGAAAGGGCCGGCATCGAGCGTGAGCGTAGCGCCGTTTTTGAGTAGACCGACCAAAATCAACCCGCCATCGACATCGACCGTGCCCCAGGCCTGCTGAATAGTTGATTCGCGACCCAAGGCCTCAAAGGCGTAGTCAACGCCGCCACAGATCTTCTTTACTTCGGCGACGGGATCAGATGTTGATGCATTTATGGTGTGAGTAGCACCGAGCTTTCGAGCAATCTCTAACTTTTCATCCGTTACATCGATGGCGATGATTGTTGTAGCCCCAGCCATGCGAGCTCCTTGCACGATATTTAAACCAACTCCGCCGCAGCCAAAGACGGCAACACGCGAACCGCTCTTGACTTTTGCAGTGTTCATGACTGCGCCATAGCCAGTTAGCACGGCGCAACTAATAAGTGCGGCGCGATCAAGTGGCATCTCCTTTGGAATGACTACCGCACCAGATGCTGGCACCACAACGTATTCGGCAAATGATGCAACTGTTAAAAAGTGATTAACTTTTTCACCATTGTGGCTTAATCGACTGGTGCCATCAAATAATCCACCCACTGACATGGCATTGCCGGCGGTCGAACAGTAGTTAGGGCGGCCAGATTGGCAGTAATCACAGCTGCCACAGTTTGGCACAATCGACATAATGACGTGATCACCTGGTGCAAAACCGGCAGTGTCTGGCCCAACTTCAACTATTACACCTGCAGCCTCATGTCCGATTACGGCTGGGAATGGAACTAACTTTCGCTTTCCATCGATGGCATTTAAATCACTTGCACACAATCCGCTTGCGGCAACTTTAACGAGTAGTTCGCCAGATTGTGGCTTATCTAAATCTAATTCACGCACTACAAAGGTAGACCCAACACCATCTAGAACGGCAGCCTTCATCTTCATGACAATCTCTCCTCTTATTTACTAGTTAATTAAGATCTATCCAGGTGGTCTTTAAAGCGCTATAGGTATCTAGAGCATGTAGAGATTTATCGCGCCCACTGCCCGATAATCCAAAGCCACCAATTGGTGTGATGACATCGACCATATCGAAGGTGTTAACCCAGACAGTTCCGGCCCGCAATCGCCGTGCAAGGGTGTGGGCTTTAGCGATATTGCCCGTCCAGATTGAGGCGGCCAAGCTGTAATCAGTGCCGTTGGCAATTGCAATGGCCTCATCGGCATCTTTGGCATCGATAGAGGTTAATACTGGGCCAAAGATCTCTTCTTGAGCAAGACGTGATGTTGCTTTCACGTTATCGATTAACGTTGGTGCAATCAGTAAGTCAGCACCGTGAGTTTTTTCTCCACCAAAGATAATTTTTTCACCATCTTGGCCAATTAAATCTAAATAACTATTGACACGATCTCGCTGAACTTTCGAGACCAAGCCAGCCATCTGAACCGTTGGGTCAAACTGATTACCAACCGCAAAGCTTTTTAAGAATGTGCGCAGGTGAGCAAACAACTCTTCCTTGATCCCCTTTTCCACGATGATTCGAGATCCAGCGCTGCATGTCTGTCCTGCGTTGTAATAAATCCCCCATCCGATTGCAGATGCTGCAGCTTCAAGATCAACACAGTCGTTGAGAATAACTTGAGCACTTTTTCCGCCGAGCTCTAATGCAACTTGCTTCATATTTGATTGCGCGGCGTACTCCAACATCTTTCGCCCAACGGCCGGGCTACCAGTAAATGCAATCTTTGCAACATCCATGTGTCGGGCAAGTGCTTGACCTGCCTCGATTCCAAGACCGGGAACAACGTTAAAGACACCGGCAGGCAGGCCCGCCTCGATGGCAAGCTCGGCCATCTTTAGAGTACTTAGTGAAGAGTTCTCGGCAGGCTTAACAACAATGCTGTTGCCCATCGCAACTGCCGGCCCAATCTTCCATGAGGCAATCATCATTGGATAGTTCCAGGGCACAACCGCACCAATGACCCCAAGAGGCTCGCGCGTAATCATGGCAAGTGCGTTGCGCGGGGCTGGTGCTACCTCGTCATATCTCTTATCAATGGCCTCGCCATACCAAGAGATGACCCTGGCAGCATTTGGCACATCGACAGATAGTGTGTCACCGATTGGCTTTCCAGTATCAACGGCCTCAAGCAAGGCCAGCTCCTCTTTATTTTCAAGCATGAGCGCAGACCATCTCAACATAATCGCTTTTTTATCCCGCGGATTCATCTCGCGCCATGTGCCATCATCAAAAACTTTTTTAGCAGATTTTACTGCGCGATCTATATCTTCAACATCACCCGATGCCACATGTGCAATAACACGATCATCATGCGGGGCGATATCTTCAAAGGTTTTCCCTGATGCAGCATCTACATAAGCGCCATTGATAAAAATCTTCGACTCTGGTTTTAAGTCAAGAGCTTTTTGATGCCAGTCGGTATTTGTCGCCATAGTGCTCACCTTAATCTCTTGATTGCATGTATGCGAGCCAGGCCTATGTTGCACATTATGGAACTCTGGCTTAACTCTTAACAACTCGATAGGAGGCAAGTGTTGGATCGGTGGCATAGGCGATTCGTACACCTGCCGCCTTTGTTGCAGCTAGGCCATCAACTATAAGTTGTGTTAATACTTCACCCGGTGCGATCACGGCAACCCCTGGGGGATAAGGCGCGATTAAGTCGGCAGAGGTACGCCCCACCGCCCTTTCGGCGCTCACCATCTCGGTCTCTGCAAAATAGGCATCGCGCATTGAGATTGCAACTGTTGGAATGACTGACCAGCTCAGAGAGGTAGCGGTTGTGCGTGGGGATTTCTGTTGTGATTTTAGGATTGGGATGAGCGCTGTGGCTAACTGATTAAAATCCTCTTTCGAATCTACCAAGGTCGCTAAGAAGACAATAGTGTCGCTATCGGCCATTTCAACTCGGATGAACTGTGCCTGCAGGGCGTTTTCAATCTCAACACCCGATGCACCTAGCTGATTAGCGCGCAGAACAATCTTGGTCGGATCAAAACGGTCAGTTGGAAAATCAGCCGCGTTTAAAAAAATTGGATCATCAAAGTGTGACTGAACTTCACTCTTAAATGCCTCAAC
>WLNU01000064.1 GCA_009699645.1 Actinomycetota bacterium
ACTGAGTTGTTATACCAACTTGAACTCCATGCCACTGAAAAAATATTTTACTTCACAACCTGCGGCTGGATGATGTGGAACTGGTTAACAATGGCCCTTGGTCGAGGTGCAACTATTGTCTTATTCGATGGTGCGCCAATGTTCCCAACACCATCTCGCGTTTTTGATATTGCCCAGGAAGAAAAATTGGATTTCCTAGGACTATCTGCAAAGTTCATTGATTCAACACATAAGGAAGGCATAGTGCCAGCCCAAACTCATGACCTATCAAGCATTAAAACAATTGCATCGACTGGATCGGTTCTATCCCCTGAAAGCTTTAGCTATGTGTATGAAAGCATTAAACGTGACGTGCATTTGGCTTCCATGTCAGGTGGTACCGATATCTGTGGCAGTTTTCTATCAGGAGTTCCAACGCAGCCGGTTTATCGCGGCGAACTACAAGGTGCATGCCTTGGAATGGCGACCGATGTATTTAACGCTCAAGGTAAGTCAGCTGCAATCGATGAAAAGGGTGAACTCGTTTGTACCGTTCCATTCCCATCAAAGCCACTTGGTTTTTGGGCAGATACCAATAATGAGAGGTATCTTGCATCCTACTTTGAGGGTTTCAAAGGAGTCTGGACGCACGGTGATTTTGCCGCAAAATCGGTAACGGGTGGATTTACTTTATTCGGGCGAAGTGATGCAACGCTTAACTCAAAAGGTGTGCGAATTGGAACGGCTGAAATCTATCGAGTTGTGGAGACCTTTCCGGAAGTACAAGAGGCTATGGCCGTGTCCCAAGATTGGGAGGGCGACACTCGCGTTATTTTATTTATTGTCCTAAAGCCAGGAATAATTTACACGCAAGATACTGAAAAAGCGATCAAATCAGCGCTTCGAACACAAGCTAGCCCTCGTCACGTACCTGATCTCATTGTGGTCGCCCCTGCTCTACCGCGAACAAAATCAAATAAATTAGTCGAGCTTGCCGTGACGGATATTGTTAATGGACGACAAGTTCGTAATCGAGATGCACTCGCAAATCCAGAGGCCCTAGATTTCTTTAAGGCACTTCATGCTTGAAGTTCACACGCTTTTTATCGCAGGATGTCTTTTTCTTGGTGCGATTTTGTACACATCAGTCGGTCATGCTGGAGCTTCAGCCTACATCGCCATCATGACGCTCTTTAATTTACCACCACTTGTGATTAAGCCAACGGCCTTGACCCTCAATATCTTCGTCTCCTCTTATACAAGTCTTCGATATATACGCAGCAATTTCTTTAATAAAACTTTATTTACTTACTTAATCATTGGTTCGGTACCGGCAGCCTTTATCGGTGGGCGAATCAACCTACCTAGTCATGTTTATAAGCCAATTATTGGAGTCCTCCTTCTTATCTCCGGTGCCCGTTTTCTTATTCAAGCTCTGCAAATAGATCAACCTTCACGTACTGTTAACCGTGTATTAGCTGTGGTTATCGGAGGTTCAGTTGGCCTGCTCTCTGGAATTACCGGCACGGGTGGAGGAATCTTCTTATCTCCACTCATTATTTGGCTGGGCTGGGTGAGTGTTAAACAGGCCAGCGGGACCGTTGCAGCCTTTATCTTCGTTAACTCCATTGCAGGCCTGCTCGGTAACTTCCAATCAACTCAGTCACTTCCGAGTGAGCTACCTGTATTTTTAGTGGCTGTCTTATTAGGTGCCTTTATCGGAACTCGCTTTGGAATCTCTAAGTTCTCAAGCACTGGAATCAAACGTGCTTTAGGCTTTGTTTTACTCATTGCCGGTGCTAAGTTCATTTTAGCTCCATAGAGTTAGGAGATAGACTCACCACATGAACACGCTATTTGATCCCTTAACAATTGGCTCTGTTACATTTCAAAATCGGGTCTGGGTCTCACCTATGTGCCAGTACTCGGCCATAGATGGTCTAATAAGTGACTGGCACCAGGCGCACCTGAATGCCTTTGCAACGGGTGGACCAGGTTTGATTATGGTTGAGGCAACTGGAGTCGTGCCTGAGGGTCGCATTTCGATTGCCTGCACATCTCTTCATACACAAGCACATGCCGATGCATTCAAACCCATGATTGATTTTGCGCACTCGCATAATGTAAAGATGGGAATTCAGTTAGCCCATGCCGGTCGCAAAGCCTCAACGATGCGCCCATGGGATGATCATCGAATGGCCACTACCGAAGAGGGTGGTTGGCAGAGTGTTTCTTCATCGGCTATTGCATTTCACGGCTATACAGAACCCCGGGCATTAACAGTTGATGAGATTCATCAACTCACAGTTGAATTTGTTGCAGCCGCTAAGCGCGCAATAGCCGTTGGCTTTGATGTCATAGAAATCCACGCCGCTCATGGTTACTTGATGCACCAGTTTTATTCACCTCTGGCCAATACTCGCACTGATGAATACGGTGGCAGCTTTGAAAACCGAGTTCGCTTCTTACTTGAAACTGTCGTGGCGGTACGTGCGGCTATTCCTGCGAGCACTCCCCTGTTTGTGCGTATTTCTGCTACCGATTGGGTGGATGGTGGTTGGAACTTAGTTGATTCAATTGAACTGTGTACTCAACTCAAAGCACTTGGCGTTGATTTAATTGATGTTTCAACCGGTGGCAATGTTCACAACGCACCAATTAAAGCTACCCCTGGTTTTCAAGTTCCATTTGCTGCCGCAATTCGCACAGAGGCACACGTTATGACTGCAGCCGTTGGCTTGATAACAGAGGCTGAGCAGGCCCAATACATTATTGAAACTGGTGAGGCCGATGCTGTATTTCTGGCCCGTGCAATGATTCGCAATCCGCGCTGGGCGCTAAATGCCGCCGAAAAACTAGGAGTGAAAATCCCTTGGCCCCACCAATTAGAGCGTGGTCAAACTATTTAGAGTGAAGCTATAAAAGCTCTCGCAATAGAGCTTCGATACGGCCTTTAATCTCATCTCTAATGATACGTACTGATTCAATGCCTTGGCCTGCAGGATCATCTAGTACCCAATCCTCGTATCGCTTGCCCGGGTAAAAGGGACAGACATCACCGCAGCCCATAGTGATTACAACATCAGATGCTTCTACGGCCTCTGGAGTTAAAACCTTTGGGCTGTTATTTGCAATGTCGATTCCGACTTCAGCCATTGCAGCAACGGCTACGGGGTTAATTGACCCCTTGGGAGCACTTCCGGCCGAGAGAACCTCCACGCGATCCTTCCCCAATTCTCGCAAAAATCCAGCGGCCATCTGCGAGCGACCTGCGTTATGAACACAGACAAAAAGGACAGTTGGTTTATTTCTCATTGGTAAGCAGCTTCGTTAAGCCCAGGCCAATTAAGGCGCCAAGAATTTGAGCAGCGATAAATTTAGTGACGCACCCTGGTGCAATTCCAGCAAATGAATCTGAGAATATTCTTCCGATAGTTACCGCTGGATTTGCAAAAGATGTTGAGCTTGTAAAGAAGTAGGCGCTACCAATCCATGAAGCCACAATCACTGGTATCAGATTCATCTTTTCTTGATGGATCATCAAATTAATAATCAGAATCAGCCCGGCAGTAGCAACTATTTCACCTAGATATTGGTTGCCGCCTGATCGAGCTTTTGTGGAGATTTCAATTAATGGGTGGCTAAACATTGCATTTGCCAATATTGCACCTGTTATTGCACCAGCAGTTTGAGCAATTGTATACTGAATAAAAGTTACAACGTTGGTGCGCTTTTGAATCAAATCGATCATGGTCACAACAGGGTTAAAATTAGCACCGCTTATTGGCCCAAGAATCTGAATTAAAACCCCAAGACCAAAGACTGTTGAGATTGTGTTAATCAGCAGCTGAACACCAATATCCTGTGAAAGATTGGTGGCCATAATTCCTGAGCCAACAACTATGGCAACTAAAGTCAGAGTCCCGAGAAACTCACTAAAGAGTCTTTTCATCTCAAAATGCTATCAAGGTAAGGTAAACAGCAGGCAAACTATGAAACAGCGATGATGTCTACGACGAATATCAATGTTTCATTAGGCCCGATTGGGCCCGAACCATTGGGGCCGTATCCAAGATCGGCTGGAATCACGAGCAAACGGCGTCCGCCAACCTTGGCACCAGGCAATCCCTGTTGCCATCCTGCGATCACATTTGCAAGTGGGAAAGTTGCAGGCTGTCCACCAGACCATGAGGATTCAACGATTGCACCCTTTGACCATGTCATCAATGTGTAATGCACTGTCAGAGTTGAAGTTGCAACGACCTCTGTGCCAGTACCAACGATAATGTCTTGTGTCTGCAATGTTGCAGGTGCGCTACCTGTTGGTGGTGTGATTGTTGGAGCTTCACCTGCGTTAGCTGTTACCGCTGGAAGTCCTGCCGCTGCTGTATCTGCCACTGTATCTTTTCCTCCGCATGCAGTTAGGGATGTAATCGACAGCGCAATAACCGCTGCGATCGCTAGCCTCTTATGGATTTTCATTCGTTTCCTTTACTCGAGCTCGCCGATTAATTTAAATTCACCCTCACCGAGCTGACCCTGTGCACGATACATCTCAAGCTTTGCGCGAGTATCAGCGATATCTAAGTTTCGCATGGTTAATTGACCGATGCGATCGACTGGACCAAAGGCAGCGTTTTCTGTGCGCTCCATCGACAACTTATCTGGGTGATAACTCAGAGCTGGCCCTGTTGTGTTAATAATTGAGTAGTCATCACCGCGGCGCATGCGCACAGTCACTGAGCCAGTAACAGCCGATGCCACCCAGCGTTGTAAGGATTCGCGAAGCATAAGTGCTTGGGGATCTAGCCAGCGGCCTTCATAGAGAAGTCGACCAAGCCGGCGCCCCTCTGCATGGTAGTTAGCGATGGTGTCCTCATTATGAATTGCACTTATCAAACGCTCGTAAGCGATAAATAAAAGCGCCATTCCTGGAGCCTCATAAATACCACGGCTCTTTGCTTCAATAATACGATTTTCAATTTGATCGGCCATACCTAATCCGTGGCGACCACCGATTGCATTTGCCTCTTGCATAAGAGCAACAACATCGCTGAATTCTCTCCCGTTGATTGCAACAGGGCGGCCTTGAACAAATTTAATGGTGACATCTTCGCTATCGATTTTTACTGTTGGATCCCAAAAGCGGACACCCATAATTGGTTGCACTAACTCAACGGAGGTATCTAAGTTTTCAAGACTCTTGGCCTCGTGGGTTGCGCCCAAAATATTTGCATCGGTTGAATAGGCCTTTTCGGTGCTATCGCGATACGGCAGGCCATGTGCAACCAACCATTCTGACATTTCTTTACGTCCGCCAAGTTCATTCACGAAATCGGCATCCAGCCATGGCTTATAGATTCTTAAATTTGGATTGGCTAAGAGGCCATAGCGATAAAAACGCTCGATGTCATTGCCCTTATATGTAGAGCCATCACCCCAGATTTCAACTGAGTCTGCATGCATCGCACGCACCAACATTGTCCCGGTTACTGCCCGGCCCAAAGGTGTTGTATTGAAATACTGTTTTAATCCGCTACGAATATGAAATGCCCCACAGGCAATTGCCGCTAGACCCTCTTCAACTAATGCGCTCTTACAATCAACAAGACGTGCGATCTCGGCGCCATACTCTTTTGCCCGATCTGGTACTGAATCGATATCTGGCTCATCGTATTGACCAAGATCTGCCGTATAGGTGCATGGGATAGCACCTTTTGCGCGCATCCAGGCAACGGCTACCGATGTGTCGAGACCACCCGAAAAGGCGATACCGACTTTTTCACCAACGGGCAGTGAAGCAAGGACTTTGGACATGCGTGAAGTCTAACCGATGAAGAGTGTTGGAAGTTTGCCTTCAAGGGCGGGGGTAATCCCCCACTGGCTGCACATCTCTTTATATCGCTGCTTATCAATGGCTTCAGGGATTG
>WLNU01000065.1 GCA_009699645.1 Actinomycetota bacterium
GCTCTTCGCCCTGGATTTATCTGGTCCTTTGGTGATGGCTCTATGTGGGCGACAACAAATACTGGCGCCCCATTTCCCAACCAAACGATTACACATACATATTCAAAGCCCGGCACGTACTCCGTAGTTGTTGTAACTACATGGAACGGGGCTTTTACACATAACGGCGCCGTACGTGCAATTAGTGGAGAGATTGTTAAGACCTCGGTGGCAACCGTCACCGTTGTATCGGCCCCTACCCGCTTTACGAAATGAGATGACCATGACAACTGAAAAAGAGACGCTATCAATTACATCGACGCCACAGGCCAGCGATGTGAAATTTATTGCACTCGTTAATAGCTTTGCCGTAATTGAGGGTTCACCTGATATCAATGAGTGCCAGCGAGATGGCGCGAAGGCAGTGATCGATTTAGTCGTCGAGTATGAAAAATTCGCCGAATGCTCTAGCCCAGAAAAGGTTGCAAAAGTTTTGGGACGACTCAGTGATATACAAGTGCGCGATTTTGCATTGGGATCGCACAGTACGGCGAGTTTTCAAACATATTGGGGGATGTGGCATCACCTATTGCAAGTTGCACCTGATGGATTTGTCGCCCCCGTTGCCTGCTTATTTGCAACCCTTGCCTATGAAAAGGGCGATACCCCTCTGGCCTACAACGCCCTCGATCGCGCCACCCTAGATGAGCCGGCATATTCGCTGACAATTTTATTACGACGCGTCTTTGGTTCGGGTTGGCCAGCAGCGGCCTTTGCCGCCATGCGCACCGAGCTGCACCCGAAGGTCACTGCTGGAATTTTTGACTAACTCATAGCCTCTGATACAGTCCTGCCAGGTCATGAGTTCTAGCGCATAGCCCCGGCTTGCTAGACGGCAACCCTCCACCACGGTGGGGTGCTCCGGGTGAAGACCAGATCGATAGCAACAATGCCGTCGATAAGCGTGGATCGCTCAAACGTATCCATAGTGCCTTTGTAGGCATATATGCGTGAGTGGTCCCATAACTGGGAAGGTATGTATTACATGTCATCGTTTTCACTAGAAGAGGCAGCATTTGAAACCCGCCAGATTCACACCGGTCAGGTTTCAGATCCAACAACTGGCGCTCGCGCGCTACCGCTCTACCAAACCACCGCATATGCATTTCGCGATACTAAACATGCAGCCGATCTATTTGGACTCGCAGAGCTTGGCAATATCTATACCCGCATCATGAATCCAACGCAGGATGTTGTTGAAAAGCGAATAGCATCACTTGAAGGTGGCGTTGCAGCATTACTTCTTGCATCGGGTTCGGCAGCAACAACCTTTGCAGTCTTAGCCGTTGCAACTGCGGGCGATCACATCGTCTCATCGAAGTATCTTTACGGCGGAACCTATAACTTGTTCCACTACACATTACCGACATTTGGTGTCGAAGTAACCTTTGTCGATAATCCCAATGATCCAGAGGAGTGGCGCAAAGCCGTTCGCCCAAATACAAAGGCGTTTTTCGGTGAGACTATCTCAAATCCTAACAACGATATTTTAGATATCGCTGCCGTTGCAAAGGTTGCTCATGAGAGCCATGTTCCACTCATTGTCGATAACACTGTGGCAACACCATATGTAATCCGACCTATCGAATTTGGCGCAGATGTTGTTGTCCACTCGGCAACAAAGTTCTTAGCTGGCCACGGAAACGCAGTTGTTGGCGCAATTGTGGATTCAGGTAACTTTGATTATGCACGCTACCCAGAGAAGTTTAAGAGCTTTAATACTCCCGATCCTTCCTATCACGGTCTGGTCTATGCCCAAGCCCTCGGAGTCGGTAGTGCATTTGGTGCAAACCTCGCCTACATTTTTAAAATTCGCCTGACTTTGCTGCGCGATATAGGAGCTGCCGTTAGTCCATTTAACGCCTGGTTACTTGCACAAGGTCTTGAGACTCTGACACTTCGCATGAAGCAACATTTAGAAAATGCTAAGGCCGTTGCAACATGGCTTGAGAGCCACCCACAGGTTGAGAAAGTTCATTTCTCATCCCTTGCCAGCAACTCATACAACAAACTCGCTGCTAAGTACGCACCTAAGGGCTCAGGCTCGGTCTTCTCCTTTGAAATCAAGGGTGGCATCGAGGCTGGACGCAAGTTTGTTGAAGGGTTGAGTCTGCACTCACACGTTGCAAATATCGGTGATGTGAGATCACTCGTTATTCACCCAGCATCAACGACACACTCACAGCTTTCGCCAGAGGAGTTATTGAATGCAGGAGTTAAACCTGGCCTAGTGCGTTTATCTGTAGGCCTTGAAGATATCGAGGATATTAAGGCAGATCTTGCAGATGGGTTTGCTGCAGCTAAGTAATGAGTCAAAAAGCGGAGTTAGTCACTGGGGCATGGCTTGAAAACCATGCACCCGGTGATCGACTCTTTATAAATATCGGTGATCTACTTCTAGAAGATGGTGAAACTCTAGAAGATGTCACTATCGCCTATCAAAGCTGGGGATCGTTAAATGAGCGAGGCGATAACGCCATCTTGGTCAACCACGCATTGACTGGCTGGTCAGATATTCCTGGCTGGTGGCCATCGATGGTTGGTCCGGGTCTGCCATTTGATAGCGATAAGTATTTTGTTGTATGTCCCAATGTGATTGGTGGATGTCAGGGTTCAACGGGTCCATCATCTATCGCCCCTGATGGCGCCCGCTATGGATCTCGCTTCCCATCACTGACTATTAGAGACATGGTTGCAGCAGAGGTTGCATTTAGCGATGGGCTAGGAATTAAAAAATACCAACTCGCAGTCGGCCCATCTCTGGGTGGAATGCGCTCTCTTGAGTGGGCAGTGCAGCTGCCACAGCGTGTCGGTGCTATCTGCACGATTGGCTCATCGGCAGTTGCAACGGGAGATCAGATCGGCACATGTTCGATTCAGATCAGGGCGATTAAAACCGACCCTCATTTTTACGGTGGGGATTATTATGACAAGGGGCAAGGCCCGATAGAGGGAATGGGAATCGCGCGCAGAATCGCTCACCTGACCTATCGCACCGAGTCCGAGATGGATGTGCGCTTTGGGCGAGAGCTCCAGGGAGATGAGACTGGTCGATACGCCGTTGAATCCTATTTAGATCATCAAGCCAACAAACTTTCCCACCGCTTTGATGCCAATACCTATATCTCACTGACCGAGGCCATGAATAGCCACGATATTGGTCGAGGACGTGGGGGAGTTGTGGCCGCACTCTCTGGCATCACAATCCCAATCGTGGCAGTGGCTATCGATAGTGATCGATTATTTCCAGTGCGCCTGCAGGCTGAGATCGCTGAGCTAGCTCCGCTAGCTGCGCCATTAGTAACGATTTCATCGCCTTTTGGCCATGATGGCTTCTTAGTCGAGGTTGAATCAGTCGGAAATGTGATCAGATCGGCGCTCGCCCTGGCTTAACCGCCTCAAAACAGTGTTTTCGATGTGCATTTACCCCTGTGGATAAAATACAATATACCTATCGCTTCAGCGCATAGCTGATAAAACCAAAGGACGAATGTGGCTGTATTTAGTGCGCTCAAAAACAAGGTCAAGAAGAAGGCCGCTAAGAAAAAGGCTGCGCCGGTAAAGAAGGCCGCTGTAAAGAAAGCGCCAGCGAAAAAGGCGGCAGCAAAGAAAGCGCCAGCGAAAAAAGTAGCCCCTGTTAAAAAAATAGCGAAGGCTGCAAAGATTGAGTTGAAAAAAACTTTAACGGCTAAAGATGTTCAAGCGATCATCGATGCTAAGCATGCAGTAACGCGCAACGCTGAGATTTTAGCCGAGCTCGAGAGCCGCGGCGTTACATCGATTAATCGAATTCCAAAGAAGGCTGATAAAGATTTAGTCGATGAGGCCCGCGCATTAGCCATTGAAATCCCAATAATTACTGAAAAACTTCATAAAGCTGGGCTTGGTAAAGCTTCACGTATCTTGAAAAAGGCTGAGTATGCATTGGTTGAAACAAAACCTGTTGCTCCAGTAGCTGGTAAGGCCGGCAAATCTGCCATTGTGAGCATCGATGGCGAAGAGGTAGAGCTAGAAGAGGTAGAGCTCGAAGATGTTGAGACGTTAATTGCAGAGGCGGTCGAACTTGTCGATGCTGAAGCAGAGGACAAGGTTCGAACGGTCACACTCTCTGATGAATCAAGCAAAGCAAAAGGCTCATTTACTCTGGCAGATTCTGAGGCAGAAGATGAAGAAGAAGATAAGAATGAGCGTGAAAAATTAAAGAAGGATTTAAGAAATGTTAACATCGTTATCGAGGCGATAAACTCAAGGATTAATAACGCCGCAACCCCGACCCGCTACGGTATTGCAGAGGCTGAATCCAAAGCGTTGACGTATAAGCAGATTCAACAGCAGTTTGAGATGAAGACCTTCACTGAAAAATCAGCAAAGACTGCCGCCGAGGCCATCACCATCGGCTCATTAAAGAATCTCGAAGATCTCCTTAACTACTTCATTGAAAAGATGAAGCACGTACAGCGTGAAATTAAATATCTTCCACCTGAGCAGACTGTTATGACTGCAGGTGCAACGGCAGACCCAGTTAAAGATTATTTAAAGCAGATTGGCCGTGTGGCCCTCCTTAACGCCGAGCTCGAGGTAGAGCTTGCAACACGTGTTGAAGTCGGTCTATTTGCCGAATCGAAGTTAAAAAACGATAAGAAGATAGACAAGAAGTTAAAGCGTGAGCTCGGGTGGCTCGTTGAAGATGGCAAGCGCGCCAAGAACCATTTGCTCGAAGCCAACCTTCGTCTAGTTGTATCCCTTGCTAAGCGATATACAGGCCGTGGAATGCTCTTCCTCGACCTTATCCAAGAGGGAAACCTTGGCCTTATCCGTGCAGTTGAGAAGTTCGACTATACAAAGGGTTATAAGTTCTCAACGTATGCCACATGGTGGATTCGCCAGGCGATTACGCGTGCGATGGCAGATCAGGCCCGCACTATCCGTATCCCTGTGCACATGGTTGAAGTTATTAATAAGTTGGCACGCGTACAGCGCCAGATGTTGCAGGACTTAGGCCGCGAACCAACTCCAGAGGAGCTGGCAAAAGAGTTAGACATGACTCCTGAAAAAGTTGTGGAAGTTCAAAAGTATGGCCGCGAACCTATTTCACTTCACACACCATTGGGTGAAGAGGGCGATAGCGAGTTCGGAGATCTCATTGAAGATAGTGAGGCCGTTGTTCCAGCCGATGCAGTCTCATTTACTCTCCTGCAAGAGCAGCTGCACTCAGTTCTAGATACATTATCTGAGCGTGAAGCAGGTGTGGTTGCAATGCGCTTTGGACTAACAGATGGTCAGCCAAAGACACTGGATGAGATTGGAAAGGTATACGGCGTTACTCGCGAGCGTATCCGCCAGATTGAATCCAAGACTATGTCGAAGCTTCGTCACCCATCTCGCAGCCAAGTCTTGCGCGATTACTTGGATTAATTCATGAGTAATGCACGCATTTTTATTAACCCGGTGAGTGGTTCAATAAAGATTATTGGAGCAGTTGATTTTGTCGATAGAGAAGGCAATATTCTTGAAACTAAAGAGAACGTGAAGTTTTGTGGCTGCGGTCTCTCGAAAGATAAACCTAACTGTGATGGCTCACACAGAGAAAAGCTGGAAAAGAAAAACTAATTAGATTGCAGAAGTTTCGACGAGTTTTTCGCTCTCATCGATAATTTTGGCGGCTACGCTCTTGAGTTTTTCAGCGTATTCCTTGCCATGATGAGCGCAAAACATGAGCTCACCACCGTTGAGAAGTACTGCCCGCACGTATGCCTGGGCTCCGCATCGATCGCAGCGGTCAAGGGCGTTAAGAGGTACTGATTCGAGCATCACTTGATCTGACATATCTCTCTCCGTTCTCGGTATTGCTTCTTCCTA
>WLNU01000066.1 GCA_009699645.1 Actinomycetota bacterium
TAAATTACAGTTAACAACGAAAGTTAAATTATCTAATTTTTCACGTGATGCAAGACCAATAGCACCAAGAGTGTCAACCTCGTCGACTTCACCATCACCTAAAAATGCCCAAACATGTTGATCATTTGTATCTTTAAATCCACGATTGTGTAGATAACGGTTATATCGCGCTTGATAAATAGCATTCAGTGGTCCGATTCCCATTGAGACAGTAGGGAACTGCCAGAAATCTGGCATCAAACGCGGATGAGGGTATGAGGACAAACTTCCCTTTGGATGTGAGAGCTCTTGTCTAAAACCATCTAATTGATCTTGACTCAAACGACCTTCAAGAAATGCACGCGCATACATTCCTGGGCTTGCATGTCCTTGGAAAAATATCTGATCCCCACCACCTGGGTGATCTTGTCCGCGAAAGAAGTGATTAAAACCAACTTCATAGAGGGCAGCAGATGAGGCATACGTTGAGATATGTCCACCCACGCCAACGCCTGGGCGCTGTGCACGGTGAACCAACATTGCCGCGTTCCATCTATTTATTCGGCGGATTCGCCGTTCAATATTCTCATCACCCGGAAAGGCTGGCTCGTGCTCTGGTGAAATTGTGTTGATGTAATCTGTTGTACGAAGACTTGATAGGCCGATATTTTTCTCGTGCGCACGCTTTAACAGACTGAGCATTAAATACCGCGCTCGCACAGGCCCGGCATGGGCAAGGGTGGCATCAAAGGATGCGGCCCATTCAGCGGTTTCAGAAGGGTCGGTATCGACCAACTGGTCAACGAACTGATCTGGCTCTTCGAAGTTTTCCCTCATAGCCCCTATTCTCCCTTGAACTGACCAGTAAGTCGAAATCAAGGCCCTAAAACGCTTGCATATCCCCGTGAGATTCGGTGGACTTAGCCCGTGCCAGCCAGAATGGGGATGAAGAAAGGCGACTTGATTTTAGAGGTCGGCCGTGGCGATGACTGTGATTTCACAGTAAGAGAGTTGATCTCAAAGATCACCGGAACAGAGTTCATAGAAGGGCATACACAAGAGGTCGTCGATGCCGTCATGATCTGGTGGCGCGATGGAGATGGAGATTTAGTCGATGAGTTAATGGACTCTCTGACCTATCTCTCAGCAACTGGAGGAATCTGGGTTCTTACCCCAAAAGTAAATCGCGATGGTCACGTTGAACCAAGTGATATTCAAGATGCCGCACCGATTGCAGGTTTGAGTCAGACCTCGACCATATCGGTTGCGCCAGATTGGACGGCAACACATTTGGTCGCACGCAAAGCAGGCAAGCGGTAGATTTAGCCCTATGACACTAACAATTGGCCAAGCCGCTCCAGAATTTGAAGTTAATAATCAGCATGGTGAGAAAGTTTCACTGGCATCTTTTAAAGGCAAAAAGAATGTTGTTCTCCTCTTTTATCCCTTTGCTTTCTCTGGAACTTGCACAGGTGAACTCTGTGCATTGCGCGATGATCTGAGTGCCTTTCAAAATGATAACGTTCAATTATTAGCAATCTCATGTGACCCAATGTATGCACAGCGCGCATTTGCAGATCAAGAGAAGTACACCTTCCCAGTGCTCGCAGATTTCTGGCCGCATGGGGCTGTCGCTAAGGCATACGGCGTATTCGATGATGCGCATGGATGTTCAACTCGTGGAACCTTTCTCATAGATAAAACCGGCACTGTGCGCTGGCAGGTCATTAATGGTCTAGGCGATGCACGTAATATCGGTGACTATAAGGCGGCAATCGCTTCGCTATAAGGGCGATTTACCTTTTCGTACTCACCTGAAGTAAGATTCCCCAGTACTCGTTGAGAGTGCGCGGGTGCTTAGCTCAGTGGTAGAGCGTCTCGTTTACACCGAGAATGTCGGGGGTTCGAAACCCTCAGCGCCCACACGAAGTATGTGAAGGAGTTGATCATGAAGGCCAGCCCAAGTGATCAACGCCAGATTCTAGATATTGCAGCCTTTGACCAGAGAACGACGGGCCTTAACCACAAAGCCCAGACTCTTGCCGAGCATGCCCTCCTTGCCAGTGTTACAACCAAATCACATAACGCCCGTGATCTGCGCATCGGCGCACAGACCGAACTCAGTGATGTAAAACGTGAACTACTGCGCGCTGAAGCCGATGTTGAACAGATTGTTATGCGCATCACTCGTGACGAGGCTCGTTTAAATGGTGGCTCGGCATCACCGAAAGAGTTAGAGCAGTTACAACATGAAGTTGGAACTTTGGGAGCTCGCCGGGCAGAGCTTGAAGAGGTTGAGCTTGAAGTAATGATGCGAATCGATGAGATTAACTCCCGTATTACTGAATTAACTGCGCAAGAGGCCGCCTTTGCCACTGAAATTGCAGATCTTGAGATTCGTAAAGAGAACGCACTCGCAGCCTTTAATACCGAGCTCGAATCTATCGCTAAAGAGCGTGCTACAACTCTCTCAACGGTTGCACCTGATTTCATCGCACTCTATGAAAAAATTCGAACATCTAATAACGGCACAGGGGCAGCGGCTTTAATTGCAGGAGCATGTAACGGATGCCATCTCTCAATCAATGCCGTTGAGCTTAAGCGAATTATTGACGTGGCCGAAGATGAGGTTATTCGCTGTGAAGAGTGCCGCTGCATTCTGGTGCGTGGGGTTTAAGTAGATGGCCCGTCATTTTTCACTCACCGCCGATGGTGGCTCGCGAGGAAATCCAGGTCCAGCAGGTTATGGATCGGTTATCACTGAAAACGGATCGATTATCGCCGAGCTCTATGACTTTATAGGAGTAGCCACAAATAATGTCGCCGAGTACAGCGGTCTTATCGCAGGTTTAGCCGCGATTAATGCCATCGATCCTGGTGCAACAATTGATGTAAAGATGGACAGTAAGTTAGTAGTCGAACAGATGTCGGGCCGTTGGCAGATCAAACATGCCGACATGCGCTCCCTTGCCCAAGATGCACGCGCTGCTCACACACCAGCACTTGTTACCTATACATGGATACCACGCGATGAAAACTCACATGCCGATCGATTGGCCAACAAAGCCTTAGATCAACAGGCTGGTGGCGCAGAGATAGTCTCAATCCAGAAGAACTATTTAACTGAGCGTTTATTAACACAGGAAGTATCTACGACGGTTTTTCTCATCCGCCATGGAGAAACACCACTGACACCGCTGAAGAAGTTTTCAGGAGATGGCCCGCTCAACCCCCAATTAACTCAAGTGGGTTTAGCTCAAGCCGAGCTCGTTGCAAAAGCTGTGGCGCAGCTCAATCCTGACATCATAATTTCATCCCCCCTCAACCGCACGAGGCAGACCGCCGATGTAGTTTCACGCGCAACTGGTCTACCCGTTAGCTTCGACGATGCCTGGCTTGAATGCTCATTTGGAATATGGGACGGCCTATCGATTGATGAAGTGAAAGAAAAGTATCCAGCCGATTATCACGCATGGCTTTGTTCGACAGGTTTTGCACCACCGCAGGGAGAGTCATATGACGCCCTCGCAGTCCGTATCGATGAGGCACTCGAGCAGATTGTTGCGATGTATCCAGGCCAGCGCGTTGCAGTAGTAAGCCATAATGGCGCGATTAAAACCGCGGCAAAATTAGCCGTTGGCGCACCGGCAGATTCAATCTTTCACATAGATATTTCACCATGCTCGATCACTACAATCTCAATCTGGCCAAGTGATGGTCTGCGCGCACTGCGAGGCCTCAATGAACAGGCACACCTGCGCTAAATTAATTTAGCGAGCTTGCCCTTAACCTCTACGAAGTTCACTCCAGCATTTGAGAGCACTACCGAGACTTCATCGCCAGCTTTTCCTGGACAGGATAATCCCCAGCCAAATTTTATGCTCGCAGCAACTGCAAGTGGATCAGTTGGCGCACCGGCCATTGCATTATCGCCATCAAAAATATCAACACAGTCACCACCAGCAGTGGTTCCTTTCACAATTAATGTTGCTAGATCTAATGCCACGGCCGAGTTATTAGTAATCGAAACCGTGAACTTTTCATTGACATTACCTGGCAGTTGGCCGGCAGCAAATTTTCCAGTCACAAAGCTTGATGGAGAAGAGAGGGTGTAACTGACTTTGTCAGGGGTAACGACTGGAGCATCGAAGCCACCAGTTGCTTGAGGTGCGACTTCTGTGACTTCAGTCAGCGCCTTGCCCTCTTCTGCAGAAGTCGTCACGGAGTCAGATTTACCGCCACAGGCACTGAGTAAAAAGATAAGTGCGCTAGCGATTGTAAGTGACTTAAAAGTAGTAAGGCCTGTTTTCATAGCTAATCTCCTTATAAACGATTCAGGCTCCAGGCTGTGGTGCCAGAATCAATGGGCCAAGTATAGAGTAAGCACTGTGAGTTCAAAATCTGAAACGGTGCACGCCCCTCTGAATTCGGCTGCAATCCAAGGCCGTAGCCCGCGCCAGATTGCCTGGATGCGCTTTAAGCGCAACAAAGTCGGAGTAGGCGCAGGTATTCTCAGTATTACCCTGCTGCTCTTATCGCTTTTTGCCCCGTTGGTCGCAAAAATCGTTGGTGTTGACCCAGATACTCTGAACCTAGATGTATTAGATACCAGCGGAAGTGGAATTCCTACCGTAGGTTTTAGTTGGGAGCATCCACTGGGCTTAATTCCAGGTACTGGTCGCGACTTTTTAGCACAGCTGCTCTATGGCTCACGAATCTCTTTTATGATTGCAATATTAACCACGATTACAAGCCTAACAATTGGTTTATTTGTTGGAATAATTGGTGGATATTTCAGAGGCCGCATAGATAATTATTTAGGCCGCACAACGGATTTCCTTTTGGCCTTTCCCGCATTCTTTATGATCGTTGCCCTTAATCAACCAATGGTTGCTCGAATTGAAGAAGCAGGTATTGCGCAAGGAAATAGCGCTCGCATTATCTTTTTAGTCTTCTTCCTATCATTTTTTGGTTGGCCAGGTTTCTCCAGATTAGTGCGCTCGCAAGTGTTGAGTTTGCGTGAACGTGAGTTTGTTACTGCTGCACAGGCAATGGGTGCTACTCGTTGGAGAGTAATTACAAAAGAGTTAATCCCAAATCTCTGGGCACCTGTCATTGTTGTCACCTCGCTCTCACTGCCAGGTTATTTAGGGGCCGAAGCCGTGTACTCCTTCTTGGGCCTTGGCGTACAACCCCCAGCATCAACGTGGGGAATCCTTCTCTCTAACGCCACCCGATATGTAACGGTTATGCCAAGCTTCTTCCTCATCGCCGCAGGCTCACTCGTCATTGTGGTTTTAGCATTTAACCTTGTTGGAGATGCGCTCCGTGACGCTCTAGATCCTCGAGCCGACCGCTAAAAAACCACAACCAACTCGCTTTGTTATCTGGTTGTTACCTGCCCGTATTCACAAAACGGACATAATCTGATTGAATCCTCCCTACTGGCGTCGACTTTGCGCCCCCAATGAAAGGAAATACGTCAATGAGCAATGCTTCTGCTCTTCGTCGTGCCGTTGTTGTAACAGCTGCAAGTGCACTTGCCGTCAGCGCCATTTTGGTCTCTGGCGCAACGTCTGCCTCTGCCGCAGTTACTCCAAAGACTGGTGGAATTCTCACTTTTCTTGAGCACACACCACGACTAGATCACTACGACCCATCACGTATCTATACGGGCCGCGACTTAGCGTTCATGAACTCGTTCATGACTCGTACCCTTGTTGCATACAACCCAGTTCCAGGTGCAGCAGGTGCAAATCTTGTTGCCGATCTTGCAACCAATACTGGTGTTCCAAGTAATGCAGCAAAGACATGGAAGTTCACACTTCGCCCAGGTACAACTTTTGAAGA
>WLNU01000067.1 GCA_009699645.1 Actinomycetota bacterium
TCAAGATCGAATATTTGAATGCACTCGTGAGTATCGACACCGTCCGACTACTCCGATAGACCCGATTACCGGTCAAGGTCTTCCACATGTTCAGTTTGCATTTGCCGGCCATCGCGCCGTCGTAGATGTTGATATTGAAACGGGATTAGTGAAAGTTATTGAAATGGCTACTGTCCAAGATGTTGGCAAGGCGCTCAACCCTCAAGCCATCGAGGGACAAATTGAAGGCGGAACTGCCCAAGGTCTAGGTCTTGCAATCCTTGAGGAGATTCAAGTGGTCAATGGAAAAGTTAAAAATCCATCTTTCACCGACTACTTAATTCCAACGGTTCTTGACATGCCCCCAGTCCGTTCAATTATTTTGGAGTATGCCGATGAACACGCTCCTTACGGTTTGCGCGGTGTAGGTGAAGCTCCAACGATTTCGAGTACGCCAGCTGTAGTTTCAGCTATTCGAGCAGCAACTGGACTTGCACTCAATCGAGTTCCGGTTAGACCTGAGCACATCACATCAACAATGTAGGCAAATCTACTTGGTGAGGCCTTCAATGAAAGTTAGGGAGTTCTGAAAAATTAACTCTTGGTCGTAATCCAAGGTAGCTACATGGTAGGAATTCACGAGTTCGATACGGGATTTATTACTTGATCCCAAACCCTTCATGATTATCTCGGTGTTTGAGACTGGCAGCGTATGGTCCTCAACGCTATGAAAGAGTTGTACCGGAATAGTGACTTTAGCGAGATTTTTTCGGACAATCTTTAACATGAGGAGAAGTTGATGCACGCCAATCATTGGTGTTGCATCATATCCATGCTCGGTGATATCTGGCCGTTTAATATCATTACCAACGCTCGTTCTCATTTTTTGAACACGTGAAATGAGATATCCGATAGGTGCATGAACATATGGAATATGTATCATCGGGTTGACCAAGACGATTCCGCTCAAGCGATCATTATTCTCTTCAGCTATATAGAGCGTGGTTCCACCACCCATAGATAAACCACATATAAAAACCTGATCACAAGTCTTGAATAGCTCTTCTAACTCGCTCTGTACTTTAGCTGGCCACTCTTGCCATTTAACTTTATTTAAATCTTCGGGCTTTGTGCCATGGCCTGGCAAAAGTGGAACTCTGACTGTGTAACCCTTAGATAGAAGAAACTCACCCCACGGACGCATCGATGGTGGTGCACCGGTAAATCCATGAACGAGAAGTACTCCAATGCGAGCGTTTTTTCCTGAGCCGGAGGCCGACCAATCTTGCATCCATCCAGCTGGTGCGCTCTCTACGGCCATATTTCTATTCCACTCTCTTAGGCGTGTAGCAGCGTTGTGCCGCGCAGTAATTTCGCCGCACTCTGTGCCAAAGTAAATGGATCAATAGGATGAACAACCGATGCCTCAGCTAGCGACCAGGCTGCAAGCCATGAGTCTTGCGCGCGTCCTGTAATTACCAGAACCGGAGGGCAGTTAAATACCTCGTCCTTGAGTTGGCGAGCGATTCCGAGACCACCCTCAGGAGTTGCCTCGCCATCGAGTATGAATAAATCCACGGTAGATCCTGAATCGACATAGCTTCGAAGGGCCGGTGCCGTTGCAAACTCATGAATAACGTGTGGGGCAAGATCTGATGCTGTTCGTTCTCCAAGGGCGGCAATAATTGTTGCCCGAACCGATGAGTCATCGGAGTAGACAATGATGTGCTTCTTGAGAATCTGCTCGCTCATGCCTCCGATTCTAAGTCACTTATGCACTAGAACCAAAGTTGTGATTGGGTAAAAAGAGTGACCAGTTTCATGTCAAAAAAAGGGTAAAGACGCCTCCATCCGAGCTCTGCTGCAGGACAGGGGCGATGTTTTAGGGAATAATCGAGCCATGTCTAGCACAGCTGTAGCGGCCCACCACAAAATAACGCGACCTAACGCCGTGGCCGTAGGCACCATAGTCTGGCTTTCAAGCGAATTGATGTTCTTTGCAGCACTCTTTGCAATCTATTTCACCATACGCGGAGTACAAGGCCCCGAGATTTGGCGAGAGTCACATGAAATACTCAATATCCCCTTCGCGGCATTTAATACAACGATTTTAGTTCTCTCATCTGTGACATGCCAGTTCGGTGTCTTTGCTGCAGAGCGCTTTCAAAATCATAAGAGTGGAAAGATGTATCAGATAAATAAATGGGGAATGCGTGAATGGTTCTCCCTGACATTTTTAATGGGCGGATTTTTCGTTGCCGGTCAGGTTTATGAATACGCCTCACTTGTTCATGAGGGCTTGACCCTCTCATCTACTGCCTATGGCTCTATTTTCTATATTGCTACTGGTTTTCACGGTCTTCACGTAACTGGTGGATTGATCGCTTTCTTAATTGTGATTGTTCGCGTATCTAAGGCTCGACGATTTACTAGTGGTCAGGCAACCACGGCAATCGTTGTCTCCTATTACTGGCACTTCGTCGACGTTGTGTGGATCGCACTCTTTTCAGCGATCTACCTTATTAAATAAAGGAGTATGGACAAGACGTGAAACGCCTTTCGCATTATCGCCGCCACAAGGCCGTTGCTCCGCTCCTCCTTGTCATTGCACTATTTGCAATCGGAACAACCTTTAACGTTGCCAGTGCGAGCATGAAGCAATCCCCCAGCGCCTTTGCCCGTTCTACTCAAATCGATGAGGGAAAGCAGATCTTTCTCAAGGGTTGCTCAACCTGCCATGGCCTTAATTTAGAGGGCAGTGCTATTGCACCAGCCTTAATTGGTGTTGGCGCAGCATCTGTAGATTTCCAAGTTGGCACAGGACGCATGCCAGTTGCCGACATGAGCACTCAAATCTCTCGAAAAACACCTGTCTATAACGAAGAAGAGGTAGCGGCCCTAGCCGCCTATGTTGCAAGCCTTGCCCCTGGCCCAGCGATTCCAACAGATGCGCAGTTAAATTATGAGCGCGATGGAAGTACTGCAGAGGGCGGCGAACTCTTTAGAAATAACTGCGCAATGTGTCATAACTTTGCAGGACAAGGCGGCGCCTTAACACAGGGAAAATATGCACCAACGTTGATGGGTGTGGAGCCAAAACATATCTATGAAGCCCTTGTTACTGGACCACAATCTATGCCCGTCTTTAGCGATAAAACATTAACCCCAGAGGAAAAACTCTCTGTTATCAAATGGATAAAAGCGGCAGAGGCTGAACCAAATCTTGGCGGTGCAACTATGGGACGTGTTGGACCGGTTACAGAGGGTCTACTCGTCTGGGTACTCGGCCTTGGAATATTGATTGCAGTTGCTGTCTGGTTAACAACGAGAGCGAGATAGATACCATGTCTAACGAGATCGAAGCCTTTCAAGACCCTGGCGAAGCGGTGCATGCAGCACGTGCAGCCGATGTAGATCCACGTGCTGAAAAACGTGCCGAGCAACAGGTTGCAGCTCTCTTTGGATTATCTGCAGTTGGATCGCTCTTGCTTATCTATTCCTACATCTGGATTCCAGATGACATCTTTATCTTCATCCCACTCATGGGCGATCAGAATGCCCACCAGCTTTTCTTAGGCCTGGGAATGGCGATGTCTTTATTCTTTATTGGCATGGCAGCAATTTTGTGGGCCAAAAAGTTAATGCCAGATACCGAAGTTGTGAACCGGCGGCACGAATTCCGCTCCTCTAATGAGGATCGAGAAGAGTTTGTAAAGACGGTCAAAGATGGTGTGGCAGGTGTCCAGCTTGGGCGACGTAAGTTAATTAAGGGCTCACTTGCTGCCTCTTTGGGACTCTTTGCTCTTCCACCTGTTCTGTTGCTTCGCGATCTTGGACCACTGCCTGGAAAAGAGTTAGAGAAAACTAATTGGAAGGCCGGAACCAGGCTTGTTACCGACCCTGGTAACCGTCCAATCCTTGCCTCTGATTTAGAGGTCGGCTCAGTTGTGCAGACTCTTCCTGAAGTCGCCCCCGATACTCATCGTCCCTTAAGTGATATCGCAAAGGATCCCGTTCTGCTTATTCGTCTTCGCCCCGAAGAGTTTAATTTAACGCCAGAAAAGCTGGCTATGACCCATGATGGAATCATCGCCTTCTCAAAGATCTGCTCTCACATGGGATGTGCCGTTGCCCTATACGAGCAAACGACTAAACATCTCTTGTGCCCATGCCATCAATCCACATTCGATGTCACCCAGGCAGCCAAGGTCATTTTTGGACCTGCGGCCAGGCCATTACCGCAGTTAGATATAACCGTGGATGAAGAGGGATATTTAATAGCTCGTGCACCATTTGATCAAGCCGTCGGACCTAGTTTCTGGGAGCGTAACTCATAATGACAACTGCAGAGAAAAGACTGGGCGCAGCCGCCAACTTCGTAGATGAGCGCTTAGGCGCTGCGGGTTGGATGAAGAAGTCACTGAATAAAGTCTTCCCTGATCACTGGACATTTATGTTCGGCGAAATATGCATGTACTCATTTGTTATCTTGCTGCTCTCTGGAACTTTTTTAACACTGTGGTTTGATCCATCACAGCGCGAAGTTGTCTATGAGGGTGTGTACGAACCCCTCAAGGGCATCACGATGTCTGCTGCCTATGCCTCGACCCTCGATATTTCATTTGAGATCCGTGGCGGTTTATTAATGCGCCAGATCCATCACTGGGCTGCAAATATATTTATGGCGGCAATCGTTGCTCACTTACTCCGTGTCTTCTTCACGGGAGCATTTAGAAAGCCACGTGAGTTCAACTGGATTCTCGGCATTATCTTGCTGACTTTGGGATTAGTTGAAGGTCTACTTGGATACTCACTTCCAGATGATTTACTCTCCGGAACGGGCCTTCGAATTACCTCAGCCATTATTCAGGCCGTGCCTTTGGTTGGTACATACATCACCTTCTTCTTATTCGGTGGTGCCTTTCCAGGTGTGGGCTTCCTACCGCGAATCTTTACTATCCATATCCTTTTGCTGCCGGGTATTTTCCTAGCTGTTATTACAGTTCACGTGATGCTCGTGTGGTATCAGAAGCACACACAGTTTCCTGGACCTGGACGAACTGAAAAGAACGTTGTCGGCCATCCCATCTTGCCTGTCTATATGGCAAAGGCGGGTGGTTTTTTCTTCATCGTATTTGGTGTCACTGCCTTTTTATCTGCCGTTGCATCGATTAACCCCATTTGGTTATACGGTCCCTATACACCTGGGCAGATCTCTGCAGGTTCACAACCTGACTGGTATATGGGTTGGCTCGACGGCTTAGTGCGCATGGCACCACCATGGGAGACGCATGCATTTGGCCACACTGTCTCCTGGAATATCTTGATTCCCGCCCTCATCGTTCCTGGAATTATCTTTACAGGAATGGCCTTTTATCCATTCATCGAAAGTTGGATTACTGGAGATAAGCGCGAGCACCACTTACTAGATCGCCCACGCAATGTTCCAAATCGCACAGCCTTGGGTGTCATGTCGATTACCTTCGTACTTATCTCTCTTATCAATGGTGGAAATGACATCTTTGCGACGCAATTTGATTTATCAATCAATCAAATCATGTGGTTCTCACGCATCTCAATATTTATTCTTCCACCCATTGCATTTGTTGTAACAAAGCGCCTTTGTCTATCGCTTCAGCGTGCAGACCGTGACCTTGTACTCCATGGAATGGAGACTGGACGACTTGTGCGCATGCCAAGTGGAGAGTTCGCAGAAGTGCATGAGCCAATCTCTGCGCAAAAGCGATTTATACTCACATCTCACGAACAGGCACCAGCCCTAGAGCTGCCTGCCACTGATGCTCGTGGCGTAAGACGTCCAGGAGCACTCAAAA
>WLNU01000068.1 GCA_009699645.1 Actinomycetota bacterium
GCGAAGGCCTCACAATCACGAGCAATTAATGCTCGTAGCGAATCTATTCATGAGAAGCCAACCTTTCGCGCCGCCTTTAAATCGACACGGTGTTTGATTCCTGCCCAGGGTTATTACGAATGGGCAACGGCCTTAGGAAGATTTGCACCGAAGCAGCCATTTTATATCTCTGCGCGAAATGAAAAGCAGTTATCTATTGCAGGAATTTGGAGTAGCTGGCGCGCACCCGGCGGAGTGATAATTGAAAGCGCTTCAATCATCACACAAGAGGCGCAGGGCGAGCTAGCCGAAATCCATAGTCGTATGCCGGTTTTCATGCCGCGCGATCGTTGGAAGCAGTGGCTAGATCCAGAGAATAATGAGATTGAATATCTGCGAACGCTTATGCTCGTCGAATCCCCCGCATCTATTGTTATCGCCCACCCAGTATCTAGCGCAGTTAACTCGGTAGCTCGAAACGAAAAAGAGTTGACGGCACGTATCGAATTGGGAGAGCCAGAAACCCTGTTTTAGCGATAGCCTTTTGCTGCGATGACATCAACTGATTTAGTAAAAGAGAGCTCGGCGGATCGTGCTATCCGCTTTGAGCGCGATGCCCTCGTATTCACAAATCAGTTATATGCCGCAGCACTTCGCTACACAAAGAATCCGCATGATGCAAAAGATCTTGTGCAAGATACGTACTTAAAGGCCTTTGCCTCTTTTCATCAATTTGAGCCAGGTACTAATTTAAAGGCATGGCTATATCGTGTGTTAACTACAACATTTATTAATACATACCGCAAAAATCAAAGGCGACCACAGATCTCTGGTGGAGAGATTGAGGATTGGCAGTTAGCAGATGCGGCATCGCATTCGAGTAATCTTGGAAAATCTGCAGAGGTTGAGGCATTAGAAAATCTCCCCGATAGCGATATAAAGCGGGCATTACATGAGATTCCAGAAGAGTTTCGTATCGCCGTTTATTTGGCCGACGTTGAGGGCTTTTCATATAAAGAGATCGCGCAAATAGTTGGAGTCCCTGCTGGCACTGTGATGTCACGTCTGCATCGGGGAAGAAAACAACTGCGTGAGCGGTTAACTGAGTATGCAAAGGATCTTGGCTATTCGGTCAAAACCCCTCAAGGCTCTAAGGCCGCTAAGGCAAATGATGCCGCCAAAGAGGAGGATTCATGAGCCAGAACGAAGTAGTTCCATGTAATCAGATTCTTAACTCGTTTGTTCTTTTGCTAGAGGAGGGCAGCGATGTGCCGATGCTGCACAGTATTGAAATTCACCTGTCAGAGTGTCCTAACTGCACCGCCGAGCTAGCACACGAGAAGAAGATGCATAGTTTGATTCAAGATGTATTACGCAGAACCTGTTGCGAAGTAGCACCTGAAGAGCTTCATGACTCTATCTATCAGCAGATTCACGCTCAGATGAGCGGTGCCTTCACAACGGGAGTAACAACTGAGTTCACGATGACTGAGATTTCAATTGAGATTGATGAGTTTGGTAATGTCGAGCATCGCGAAATTACAATAGAACACACAGAAGAGATTCGCTTCCTCAATGATTCACAGGATGAGAACGAGAAGTAAGCGATGAAGCCGGCCGAAGAGATCATTGGCGTAGTTGGATTTTCTGTAATGACAGTGCGTCCTGGTGATACCGCAGTTGCTATGGGTGTTGGGGATCTACCGATTGTTGCCCAATCTCACTTAATAAATCTTATGGAACATGCTGCAGTTATCTCATTAGATGAGTATCTAGAGCCTGGAGAGACAACTATTGCGATAAGCATTGAGATTATCTCACTCAGTCCAGCTGAAATCTCTGCCGAGCTACGTGCAACTTCTCGTTGTATTGAGGTTGAAAATAGAGAGTTAACTTTCGAGTGCGAAGTTTATGAGGGTGAGCGACAAGTTGCCGCTGCAATGATAAAAAGAGCGACGGTAGAGCGAGTATCTTTCCTCGCACGTACCGCCGCTCAATCACTTATAAGTTAATTGAAACTTATTACGCCTTCTTTGTTGCCCAGAAAATCTCTGCAATCTCATCAATCTTTGCAATTAACTTATCGGCAACTGCAACATCTTGAGTACCCTTTGTGCCGGCAGCGCCAGCTAGCTTTGTTGCATCATTAAATAGTGAGTGCAGCTGTGGATATGCCTCAAAGTGTGGTGCCTTGAAGTAATCGGTCCAAAGCACCCAAAGATGCTCCTTTACTTGATGTGAGCGCTCTTCCTTGATTGCAACAGATCGTGAACGGAAATCTGCATCGGTATTTGCTGCGTACTTTTCCATGCAGGCCTTTACGGATAGAGCCTCAATCTTTGCTTGGGCTGGATCATAAACACCACATGGAAGATCACAGTGTGCATATACGGATATCTTTGGTGCAAACATTTTTTCTCCCTTATTAAGCACTTGTAAGTTTTATGGATTTGCAGTGCTTATGGTGCGAGACTACAGCCCATGAGCAAATTTGGCACAGTTAGGGTTGAGGGTGCCTCGATGTCACCTACCTATAACGATGGTGATTGGCTCTATGTCATATGGAGGCAGGGGGCGCCCAATCGAGCACCCCTTGGAAGCGTTGCAGTTATCGAACGCGAAGAGCGTCCAGGGATCTTTCTAGTTAAACGCGTGCAAAAGTTCCATGCTGGAAATTATTGGGTCGAAGGTGATAACAGCGAGAGCACTGATTCGCGCACTTGGGGATGGATTGCGCCTAGTGAAATAGTTGGGCGTGTCTTATTTAGATATCGAAGAAATAAGGGTTAACGAGTAAAAGCTTCGAGCATTAAGGCTTTTTGTTCATCTTCATGCAGGTGATGGTTACCAGTTGCAGGAGATGCCGTTGCCCTGCGTGAGATGCGCCGCAAAATACGATCGCCAAATCCATGACCACCATGTTGCTCGGATGTGCGAAGTGCAACGTGAGACCAAGGACCTTGATTAGCGGGCTCATCTTGAACCCATAGCAAGTTAGCCTTTGGATGCTTATTAGCCTCAGCAATCATCTCATCGATTGGAAGTGGGTATAAAAGCTCTACCCGAACTATCGCTGTTGAACTCTCACCGATCTTCGCTCGCTCTGCAACCAAGTCATGATAAATCTTGCCTGAACAAAAAATAAGGCGCGTTGCATTCGTAACTGAATCATCTGAGATAACGGGACGGAAATATCCACTAGTGAAATCAGAGAGCGCTGAAGCTGCAGCTTTCAAACGCAACATTGATTTTGGAGTAAAGACGACCATTGGTCGGCGAGCTGGATTCTTTGCGTGCCAGCGCAGTAAGTGGAAGTAGGAGGCCGGTGTCGATGGTTGTGCCACTGTCATGTTTTGCTCTGCGCATATCTGTAAGAAGCGCTCAATGCGAGCCGACGAGTGATCTGGTCCTTGACCCTCATAGCCATGTGGAAGGAGAAGAACTAAGGATGAGCGCTCTCCCCATTTTTGCAGGGCCGATGAGATAAATTCATCGATAATTGTTTGGGCACCATTGGCAAAGTCTCCAAACTGGCCCTCCCACAGAACTAAGGCCTCTTCGCGCTCAACGCTATAGCCATATTCAAAGCCCATTGCCGCGTATTCACTCAGTAGTGAATCGATTACGAAGAAATGGTTCTCATCGCTATTAAGTGCACGAAGAGGAGTCCACTCGTTGCCATTTTCTTTATCAACAATCACAGCGTGACGGTTACTAAAAGTTCCACGACGCGCATCTTGACCGGCCAAGCGAATTGGATAATCCTCTTTAAGAAGTGATCCGAAGGCGAGCATCTCACCTGTTGACCAGTCGATTGAATTATCGTTCAGTGATTCAACACGTTTAGCTAATTGTGGCAATAATTTAGGATGGACGTGAAAGCCTTCAGGAATAGCAGACTGTGTCGCTGCGATTTCGCGCGCAAGGCTCTCACTAATTGAGGTAACAATTTCGTTAGCTTCAGGTGCAATTGGTGCCTTAAAGTTTGGATCTGTGTGGGCCTCTAAATTATTTACCGCTGAATACACTGCTTCGAGCTGGCTCTGATAATCACGTGCAACTTCTTCGGCCTGCTCGTGAGTGATGTCACCACGTCCAATGAGGGCCTCAATGTATAGCGTGCGAGTTGAGCGCTTAGCATCGATCATCTTGTACATCAGTGGTTGAGTAAAACTTGGTTCATCGCCTTCATTGTGACCGCGACGTCTGTAACAGACCATATCGATGACAACATCTTTATTAAACTCTTGTCGATACTCAAAGGCTAAGCGAGCAACTCGTACACACGCTTCGGGATCATCACCATTAACATGGAAAACCGGTGCCTGAATAATTTTTGCAAAATCAGTGGAGTATGTGGATGTACGAGCTGCTTGCGGAGATGTTGTAAAACCAACTTGATTATTAACGACAATATGGATAGTTCCACCTGTGCGATAGCCAGCAAGTTGGGACATCTGCAGGACTTCGGCGTTAACACCTTGGCCAGCAAATGAAGCATCTCCATGGAGCAAGACCGCCAGGACCGAATAGGCGCCTTTTATATTTAACTTATCTTGCTTAGCCCGCACGATGCCCTCTAGAACTGGATTAACTGCCTCAAGATGTGAGGGGTTAGCCGCTAGATAAATCTTCGTGGTTGAACCTGCATGTGAGGTAAAGATGCCTTCAGTACCTAAGTGATACTTAACATCTCCAGATCCATGCACTTGATTATCGGCGTAATGGCCCTGGAACTCTTGGAAGATTTGAC
The DNA here is from genome assembly GCA_009699645.1 of Actinomycetota bacterium. The sequence continues at coordinate 4,733 of WLNU01000068.1, forward strand.
CATGTGATTTGCCTGCGATATTTGCCAGCACATTTAAGCGCCCGCGGTGTGGCATTCCGATACAGACTTCAACTAAACCCTCATCTGCAGCACTCGATAAAACGGCATCGAGTAATGGGATTACAGATTCGCCGCCTTCGAGTGAGAAGCGTTTTTGACCTACGAACTTTGTTTGCAGGAAAGTCTCAAAGGCTTCGGCGCTATTGAGCTTACCTAGAATCCGCAAGTTTTCCTGTGGCGCAAGTCTTTGTGTACCGACTTCAAGATGGTTCTGTAACCACTGACGCTCCTCGCGATTTTCAATATACATATATTCAGCACCTACCGTGCGACAGTACGAATCCCGCAGGATTCCTAAGATCTTACGCAGTGGCATAAATGCCGCTCCACCAAATCCGCCAGTTGCAAATTCGCGATCAAGATCCCACAGTGTTAGACCATGAGTGACAACATCTAAATCTGGATGTGAACGTTGCTGATATTCCAGCGGATCAATATCTGCCATTAAGTGACCAAAGGTGCGATAGGCCTGAATAAGTTGTTGAACTCGAGCTGTCTTACTTATCTGCTCATCTTTACCAAACTCAAAATCTATAGCCCATCGAATCGGCTCGTATGGAATACGAAGAGCTGCGAAGATTTCATCGTAGAAGCCATCAGTACCCAACAAATAATCATTCATACGGCGCAGGAAGTCACCGGATTGTGCACCTTGAATTACACGGTGATCATATGTACTTGTAAGAGTTACAACTTTGCTAATAGCCATTCTGGCAAGGGTTTCCTCGCTCGTACCGTGGAACTCGGCTGGATAATCAAGTGCTCCAACTCCCAGAATTAAGCCTTGGCCTTGCACAAGTCGAGGCACTGAATGAACGGTACCGATTGTGCCTGGGTTAGTGATCGACATAGTTGTTCCGGCAAAGTCATCAACAGTTAATGAGCCACCGCGCGCCTTTTTAATAACCTCTTCATATGCGCCCCAGAACTGCGCAAAATCCATAGATTCACA
>WLNU01000069.1 GCA_009699645.1 Actinomycetota bacterium
GATTTTTCGAAAGCCTTCACTGCCTGTACGCTCAGCATTCGATCTGCGCCCCCCTAGCTCAGTTGGTAGAGCGTTTCCATGGTAAGGAAAAGGTCACCGGTCCGATTCCGGTGGGGGGCTCGAACAGAGCCCTTCACTAGTTGAAGGCTTTTTTCAAAGCACACCCCTGGCGGGGTAGCTCAGCTTGGTAGAGCAAGCGGCTCATAATCGCTGTGTCGTGGGTTCAAATCCCGCTCCCGCTACAAGTACTACCTGCGCGAATTTCGCGCATTGACGGGCCTCGGGTAACCTTGGGCCTTCGATAACCGATGAAGGAGTAAGACCATGGCAAGTAAGAGCGCGGACGTTCGTCCGAAGATCACCATGGCCTGCGTCGACTGCAAAGAGCGCAACTACATCACCAAGAAGAACCGCCGCAACGATCCTGACCGCATGGAGCTTAAGAAGTTCTGTCCACGTTGCAAGTCATCGACGCTTCACCGCGAAACCCGCTAATGATCAATCCCGATTCGGTCGGGCGCGCTTTTGATAGTGCAGATTTAGTTACCGTTACTCAATCTGAAATTGATGCCTTTGCTTCCGTCATTGGCGAAACCGATACGCGTGTTGCACCTGCGACTTTTTCAATACGGATCACACTCTCCCAATTTGAATCGATTTTGACAAAGCCCGAAATCGGTGTCGATTGGCAACGCTTGGTACATGGCGATCAAAAGTTTGAAATCTATCGTCCAGTAATAGCAGGCGATACTTTTAAATGCTCAGCAACTATTGAGACTCTGCGGGTCGCGGCTGGCAATGAGATTATCTCGGTGCGCTCTGACTTACATAGTGGCTCCGAATTAGTCGTCTCATCATGGGCGACATTGGTGGTGCGTGGATGATTGAAGTCGGAACAATTCTTCCCACAAAAGTCTTCTATCTCGATCGCGGCCTATTGAAGGCTTACGCTGATGCAAGCGGGGATCAAAATCCAATTCATCAGAGCGAAGAGTATGCCCTATCTGTTGGGCTCCCAAATGTGATTGCACATGGAATGTTAACGATGGCCCTCGTCGGTAAATTCATTACAGATTGGGCCGGCGGCAGTGCCAACGTTAAAGAGTTCTCGGCCCGCTTTATTAAGCCGGTTATTGTCCCGGCGGGTGAAAAAGTTGATTTAACAGTTACTGCTACCGTCATTGAAATAGATGGGGCAAACATTAAATTAGATTGCGTAGCAACATCGGCCGGAGTTAAGGTTTTAGGAATGGCTAAAGCGGTCGTCACCCAATGAGCGCCCCAGATTTTGTTTTAGAACTAGCCAATGCGCGCATGGCAGCACGTGCCGATAAGGATTGGGCACTTGCAGATACTTTGCGCACCACAATTGCAAACTCGGGATATGAAGTCGTAGATGTACCCGACGGATTCGAACTAATTGAAAAGGCGGCCTTTATTACGCTGGCCTTTGCCCGTGATATCCGTCCGATTGATTTAGAGAAAGAAACAACAGTGGCATTAATCGTTGAAGGCTTTACCGACGATGCTCTCGAATCAGTTGAGGCTATTAAAGCCAACAGCGATTGCGGCGTTGTAATACTTTCAATAGGCGATCCCGGCGCACTTGTACAGGTCATGGATTCGCGTACATATTTATTTGCAGTTACACCTGGGGCTGGATGGGGTGATTGCGCAAATACTTTGCTGGCAAAGATTCAAAGTAAATATGTCGTCATTATGGATCCCTCTACACGTTTTATCGGTGATGCAATTACGCCGGTAGTTGCCGAGTTAGAAAAAGGCGAATATGTAGCCGTGGGTTGGCGTGGGGGATTAGTCAATGTTGATGATGAGTGGTGCAGTGTTGATGATAAAGGTGATGGCGAAGTTGACGTGCTCTTCTCATATTTTATGGCCCTTAATCGAGAAGCGGCATTAGAAACTGGTGGCTTCAATCTTCGCGCTCTTTATTATCGAAATGCAGATATGGAGTTTTCACTTAAAATTCGCCAAGCTGGTGGTCGACTTTTGCAGATGGAGTTGCCGCTAGAGCAGGGACGCCACCATGGCTATCACGATGCCGATTCTGATTACCGCGAGGCACAATCAAAGAAGAACTACGATCGCATTCTCGAGCGCTTTAGAGGCAAAAGCGCAATTTTGTCGCCACGTCGCTAATCTTTAGCCATGAGTGAGCTTTCTGAGTACACCAGCCTGCGCGTAGGCGGCCCGGCCAAGAGGATTGTTCACGTCTCAAGCCAGGCTGAAATCATTGCAGCGATTGAGGCTGCCGGGGATTCACCGATTTTTATTATGGGTGGCGGAACAAATGTTCTCTTTGCCGATAGCGGTTTTGATGGCACGGTTATTCATATTGCAAACAACTCCGTTGAGGCCGAAGTCGATGCATGCAGTGGTGCAACGTTGACTATTGGCGCCGGTGAAAACTGGGATAGTTTTGTGGAGACAAGCATTAAACGTGGCTTTGCTGGCCTAGAAACTCTCAGTGGAATTCCTGGCACAGTCGGTGCTGCACCGATTCAAAACATTGGAGCTTATGGCCACGAAGTCAGTGAGTTGATTACGCGTGTTCGAACTTATGATCGCCTCGAAAAAGCGGTGAAAACCTTCACCAATGCCGAGTGTGAGTTCTCTTATCGCAACTCATATTTCAAAGCACACCCTGGCCGCTACGTTGTCTTAGATGTCGCATTTCAACTGCGCGTTGGTGAGATGAGTGCACCTATTACATATCTCGAGCTTGCGAAAAAACTTGAGATTGAAATTGGTGACAAGGCATCGGTTCTTAGTTGCAGAGCTGCAGTACTAGAGCTTCGGGCAAGTAAAGGAATGCTTTTATCTAAAGATGATCACGATTCATGGTCGGCGGGATCTTTCTTTACTAACCCCATTATTTCCCAGCAGGCCGCAGATGCCCTACCTAACGCCGCACCTAAATGGCCACTGACCGATGGTCGTGTAAAGGTTTCGGCGGCATGGTTGATAGAGAACTCAGGCATACATAAGGGCGATGAAATCGGTGGTGCACGCATATCTACTAAACATGTTTTAGCACTTACTAATTCAGGCACGGCAACGGCGGCCGATATTGCCGCCTTAGCTAAGCGCGCACGCGATCATGTAAAAGAAGCATTTGGAATAACTTTAGTTGCCGAAGTAAATCTAATCGGAGTTGAGCTTTAGCCCTCTGTAAGTAGTTTTTTGATTCGCCCAATACCCTCAACGATATCGGCATCACTTGTTGCATAGGAAAAACGTAAGTATCCAGAGGGCCCAAAGGCCTCACCGGGAACCGCTGCAACTTCAGCCTCCTCTAACAAAATTGTTGCAAGTTCGGCCGATGTATGTGGAGTTTTTCCACGGATTGCCTTGCCGAGTGCTCCTTTAACCGATGGGTAGACGTAGAAAGCACCCGTTGGTGTTGGACAGATAAAGCCAGGGATCTCATTGAGAAGACCCACTATTAATGCACGTCGACGGTTGAATGCCTCTCCCATTGCATGGACAGCCTTTAAATCTCCGCTAACAGCGGCGATCGCTGCACGCTGTGAAATATTAGAAACATTTGAAGTTAAATGAGACTGCAGATTGATTGCAGCTTTAATGACATCTTTAGGGCCAATCATCCAACCCACGCGCCAACCAGTCATCGCATATGTCTTTGCAACACCGTTAATGATGATGCACGTGTCGGCAAGGCCAGGAACTAGTACAGGCATGCTTGGCGCAGTTGCACCGTCATATAACAAGTGTTCGTAAATCTCATCTGAGATCACCCAGATATTATTCTTAAGGGCCCATTCTCCAATTGCTTTTACTTGTGCTGGCGAATAGACAGAGCCGGTTGGGTTAGATGGAGAGCAAAACAAAATCGCCTTTGTCTTTGCTGTACGTGCTGCCTCTAACTGTTCGACGGTAACTAAATAATTCTGGGTTTCATCTGCAAAGACTTCAACGGCAACGCCACCAGCTAATTTGATGCACTCTGGATACGTTGTCCAAAATGGAGATGGCAATAACACTTCATCCCCATCGTTGATAATCGTTGCGAAGGCTTGATACACAGCCTGCTTTCCACCGTTGGTCACTAAAACTTGATCAGATGTAATCGCATAATTGGAGTCACGCTTTGTCTTTACAACAACCGCATCTCTCAGTTCGGGCAGCCCTGGTGTTGGTGTGTAACGGTGATTTGATCCAACGCGAGCTGCAGCAGCTGCGGCATCAACGATGTAATCCGGTGTTGGAAAATCAGGCTCACCTGCACCAAAGCCAATGACTGGGCGGCCCTGTGCCTTAAGGGCTTTAGCCTTGGCATCAACGGCTAGCGTGGCCGACTCTGTAATGGCAGCGATTCGGGATGAAATACGTGAGCTCATAGCCCTAAGTCTGCCGTATTTCAGATGCGAGTTAGACCTGAAGCCCTCCTTGCCTCTACACTTGCACGCTCACGAGGGTTTGCTTTTCCCTATGGTTTTGTCATGCCTTCGTGCGAAGGGCAGTAGCTCAATTGGCTAGAGTTGCCGTCTCCAAAGCGGCCGGTTGGGGGTTCGAGTCCCTCCTGCCCTGCAAGTTGTACTAGATAGGCAATGAACGAGAAAAGGAAAAGGTGATGACAGAGTCTGTTGAGCAGGTAGCCGAGAAGCTCGGTCTATTTGCGCGCGTCGGCCTTTTCTACCGCCAAATTACAAGTGAGCTTGCAAAGGTTGTTTGGCCAACCCGAAATCAATTAACGACATATACCTCCGTCGTATTGGTCTTCGTAACCTTCATCATCGCAGTTGTCTCCCTTCTCGATCTTGTTTTAACGAAGATCGTCTTCTTGGTATTTGGATAAGGAAGAGAATATGACTGACGAACAGAACATTGAGATCCAGAAGCCCGATGCCTTCGAGGCAGCACTTGCTGCATCGGCAACAGAGATCGCAACTCCAGTAGTAGAGGAAGTTGCAGCTATTGCCGAGCAGACGGCCTCAATTGACTCCGAGCTTGCACTGGCAACGGATGAAGATGGTGATGTCGAATCCGATGAGAACGATCCCAACGCCGAATTCCGCCGCACGCTTCGTACCGCCCTTGGTGATTGGTATGTAGTCCATTCATATGCTGGCTATGAAAAGAAAGTTAAGGGAAATCTTCAAACTCGTATTCAATCTCTCAATATGGAGGATTACATCTTCCAGATTGAAGTTCCTGAAGAAGAGGTTAAAGAGCTCAAGAACGGCGCTTTCAAAATGGTAAAGCGAAATATCTATCCTGGCTATGTTTTGGTTCGTATGGATCTCAGCGATGAATCGTGGTCGGCTGTTCGCAATACTCCAGGTGTTACTGGTTTCGTTGGCAACGCACATCATCCAAGCCCATTGACTATGGATGAAGTTGAAAAGATTTTGGCACCACGTCCAGTCAAGAAGTCAGACAAGATTGATCTTCGCCTGATTGATTACGTCATCGGAGAATCAGTAACTGTGATGGATGGCCCATTTGCAACCCTTCCAGCATCGATCTCTGAAATCATGCCAGAGCAGGCAAAGTTAAAGGTTCTAGTCTCTATCTTCGGGCGTGAAACACCTGTAGAGCTCTCATTTGCGCAAGTACAAAAAATTTAATTACCCTAGTAAACGATAAGAAAAAAGAGGACAAGAAATGGCACCAAAGAAGAAGGCAACCGGCTTCATCAAGTTGCAGATCCAGGCTGGCGCAGCAACACCTGCTCCACCAGTAGGTCCTGCC
>WLNU01000007.1 GCA_009699645.1 Actinomycetota bacterium
CTAAGTAGTGTGAGTTAGTTAAATGAATCGCCGCAGGCACAGGATCCGCCAGCGTTTGGGTTATCGATTGTGAAACCCTGCTTTTCGATTGTGTCCACGAAATCAATTGAAGCGCCCATTAAATATGGATCACTCATCTTGTCGATAATGACTTTAACTCCGCCAAATTCGTGGATGATATCTCCATCTTGGTTGCGGTCATCAAAGTAGAGCTGATAGCGAAGACCAGAACAGCCACCAGGTTGAACGGCCACACGAAGCATTAAGTCATCGCGGCCCTCCTGTGCCAACAGCGCAGCTACCTTCACTGCAGCGACATCGGTTAAACGAATCGCAGTTGTTAATGAGTCAGTTGGTGTCTCTGTAGTCATGTATGGCTCTCCTTGAACTAGATGGGATAAGCCTACCTTCTCCCCCTAACCCTTGCGAGCCAAAGAGGTAGAAAAACTAATATAGTTAGTCACATGGCTAATGAATCAACTGGCAAGGGGCGCCCGACCCCTAAACGTAAAATCTCAGAGGCAAAGCGAATCACATCCTCTCTTGCCCCAGTAGTAACAAAGGATCAAAAGCGCGCGGCAAAAGAGGCCTCCCGCCACGATCGTGTTGCATCACGTGCTGCATATCTGCGTGGGGAAGAAAGCGCTCTGCCTGCCCGTGACCGCGGTCCCGAGCGCCGCTTCGTGCGCAACTATGTCGATTCTCGCCGCTCAATCGGTGAGTATTTTCTGCCAATTATCTTTGTAGTTTTAATCTTGACTCTGATTCCCAAGGCATCCGTCCAGTTGGGTGCTATCGCAGTCATGTATGGCGTATTACTTATCGCCGTGATCGATGGCATTTTCTTGAGCCGAAAAATTCGCACCCTGGTATCAGCGAAATTTCCAAATGCTGCAACTAAACGTCTAGGTATGTATGCCTGGCTACGCTCTACACAGATGCGTCGCCTGCGTGCACCGCACCCTCAGGCAAAGGTTGGCGATAGCGTTAATTAAGCGCGGGGATTTGGGCTTATATTTTTAGTTGGATCTTTTTCAGGTAGTTTTCCGAGTGCAGCATCAATCGCCCTCATAGTCGATGCATCTAATTTTACACCTGCAGCCTTCACATTTTCCCTCACCTGAGATGGCTTTGTTGCACCCATAATCGCAGATGAGACATTTGGATTCTGTAACACCCACGCGATGGCAAGTTGCGACATCGTTAAACCAGCCTCTTTAGCAACAGGTGCCAAGTTCGCAACGGCGGTAAGAACCTCTTCACGCAGCCATCCTGAAATCATTTTGGCACCGCTCTTCTTATCAGTTGCGCGTGATCCAGCTGGCAATTTTTTACCTGGTAGATACTTTCCAGAGAGAACGCCTTGTGCCATCGGTGACCATACGATCTGCCCGATACCCTCTTTAATCGAGAGTGGGACAACTTCGGCCTCGATTACCCGCCAAAGCGCTGAGTACTGCGGTTGGCTAGAGACGAATCGGTTGTAGCCATGTGCATCTTGAATTGTTAGCGCCGATGAAATCTGCGCAGCGGTCCATTCTGAAAACCCTATGTAATGCACCTTTCCAGCACGGATTAAATCATCAAAGGCGCTGAGTGATTCTTCCAATGGGGTTTCAAAGTCAAAACGGTGCATTTGATATAGATCGATGTGATCTGTTTGCAGACGCTTGAGTGATGCGTTACAGGATTCAATAATGTGTTTGCGCGATAAACCGCGATCATTTTTTCCAGGACCCGTTGGCCAATAGACCTTTGTAAAGAGTTCGTAGGATTCACGCCGCACTCCTTTGAGCGCCTTGCCCAATACAACTTCGGCGCGAGTGCCGGCATAGACATCGGCAGTATCAAAGGTAGTGATGCCTTCATTGAGGGCGGCTTTGACGCACTTGATTGCAGCTTCGGCCTCTACTTGAGAGCCATGAGTAATCCAGTTTCCATAGGAGATCTCAGAAACATACATTCCAGTACTGCCAAGGCGACGATATTCCATGGGATGACCCTAGAACCTGCGTGGTTATTTGCCAACTCCACCGCAGTGTGGTTGCCTTCGCCTACAACTTAATAGGTTTCTCATTAGGGGAAGTTCGGTGAAACTCCGACGCTGACCCGCAACCGTAAGGCGCACTATGAAAAGCGCTAAGTCGGATTACCTAATGAAAGACAGTAATCGACATGACACCCGCCGAGGTTTGCGGGGTGTGGTCCTAGATACTGGTGCGCTCTCTGCACTTTTAGATGGATTACCCCTGTGAGACTCTTCTTTTTTCGAGAGGCTTCACATCAATGAGATTAAAATCAATACTCGTAGCAATCACAATTCTTACATCATCTCTCTTCTTAACTCCACCTGCCAGCGCTGCCGAAAAAGGTTGGCGCTACTGGGGATACTTCCAAACCGCACCAGATAAAACTACGTGGACGGCTGCCATGACTGGACCAACTGTTGATATCGCAGATGGCTCCGTTGAAGGCTGGTCTTTTGTATTTGGCAGTGATGACATTCCATCGCTTGCACCAAAGGTAAAGCCAGATTTCAAAAAAATCTGCGGCACGACAAAGGCAGATCCAGATACCAAACGAATCGCTTTAGTAATTGAGTTTGGAGCGGCTGCATGGGCCCCCAAGGGTGAAAAGGTGGCAAAGACAATTACCCGCTGTGTGCGAACTGCTAAGGCTTCACAGGGAATAGATGTCTTAGGTCAAGTCGTAAAGATTCGCGCAGCATCATCAGGACTCATCTGCGGCCTCAATGGCTTCCCAGCTAAAGAGTGTGGCGTTGAAATTCCTACTCCCAAGGCTCTATCAAAAAAGTAATAACAATCTTCAAATGAAGAAGCTCTCACTTCACCCACTGACATGGTGGATATGGTCATGTGCAGTTGCGATCTCGGTCGCACGCGCAAACACACCAGTATTCGCAGTTGTGTCAGTGGGTGTGGTGGGATTGATTGTTCTATCACAGCGCGATGATGCGCCTTGGGGTAAGAGCTTTAACTGGACTTTAAAGATTGCACTCGGGATTTTAATGGTTCGCACTTTCATAGGAGTCGTAATCGGAGTCCCGATCCCTGGAACAACTCTCTTTACTCTTCCCAGAGTGCCGCTCCCAGATTGGATGCCAGGTATACGCATTGGAGGCGCAGTTACTCTTGAGCGTCTTTCATCGGCCTTGAGTGAGGGTGTAACCATCTGCGCCATCATCGTAATTTTTGGGGCAGCTGCATCGCTTACGAGTCCGCATCGATTACTACGAGTACTTCCAATTTATGTTTATGAGTTTGGTGTAACAGTTGTAATTGCGACATCAGTTCTGCCTCAGTTAGTCACAAGTGTGACGCGAATCCGACAGGCTCAGCGTCTGCGGGGACAGGATACGAGAGGCCTTGCATCGTATAGACGTGTAGCAATTCCCTTGCTCGAAGAGTCTCTTGCCCGCTCTCTAGATTTAGCTGCCTCCATGGATTCCAGAGGCTATGGAGTCAGCCGAAAGCGCTCTCGCTACCGCCCCATTAGTTGGCGTATGACCGATAGCGCAGTTGTACTCTCAGGATTATTAGTTATGGGGTTATCGTGATTAAGTTTTCAAATGTTTCGCTGGTGTACCCAAATTCAACTACATCGGTACTTGAGAATCTGAATTTAGAGATCGCCGAAGGTGAGTTGGTACTAGTTATTGGGCCAACAGGATCGGGTAAATCATCTCTCTTGCGATTAATTAATGGTTTGGTGCCTCATCACACAGGTGGAATATTGGCTGGGGATATAACAGTTGATGGCCTATCAACGCGCGAAGTTAAGCCCGGGGCTCTCGCACACCTTATTGGGATCGTTGGTCAGAACCCCATCAATGGCTTTGTTGCAGATACGGTCGAGGAAGAGTTGGCCTTTGCAATGGAGGCGCTGAATCTGCCAAATGAGACTATGCGAAAGCGCGTTGAAGAGTCGCTGGATTTAATGTCACTAGTACCTCTTCGATCACGCAGCATTGCAACACTCAGTGGCGGGGAACAACAACGCGTTGCAATCGCTAGTGCTCTTGTTATGCACCCAAAAGTTCTAGTTTTGGATGAACCAACTAGTGCACTTGATCCAATAGCTGCAGAAGAGGTCCTATCGATTTTGCACCGTTTAGTTCATGACTTGAGTATTACCATCGTCATCGCCGAACATAAATTAGAGCGTGTTATCGATTTTGCAGATCGCATTGTTCATATCAGCGGTGGTGGAGTGACAACAGTTGGAACGGCGCAAGAGATAATGAAAAGCTCACCTATCGCTCCCCCCATCGTCCACTTGGCTCGAGCCCTTGGGTTAAAGGATGCTGGACTATCTGTGCGAGACATGCGTCGTGCGACCCAAGGGCTGCGCGAATCAATACCAAATTCTAAACCAACCCCTCTTTCTGTAAGTTCAGTTCCTGTCATAGAGATAGCACAACTAAGCGTTGCCTACGGAACTAAAATTGCACTTGATTCAATCACGACCACAGTCTTTGATAATGAAATCGTTGCAATCATGGGGCGCAATGGGGCTGGAAAGAGCTCTCTGCTTCGATCAATAGCCGGGGTAAATGAGATGCAAACCGGCACTGTTCGCGTGCACTCACTTCTATCAAAAGATTTACATAGCAAGCTGCGCAGACAGACAATCGGCTACATTCCACAAGAGCCAAGTGATCTTCTCTACGCCCAATCAGTTGAGAGAGAGTGCGAGCAGGCAGATAAAGATAACCAGATCCCACCTGGGACCACACACTCAGTACTTGCCCAATTAGTTCCCGGCATTTCGCTACATACCCATCCTCGCGATTTATCAGAAGGACAGCGCCTTGGATTAGCCCTAAGCGTTGTGCTTTCGGCAAATCCTAAAGTGCTCATACTCGATGAGCCTACGCGAGGCTTAGATTATGAAGCCAAGAAATCACTCACACGTATATTGCTTGAGTTTGCATCGATCTTTAATCGTGCCGTCGTGATTGCAACCCACGATGTAGAGCTCGTTGCCGAATTAGCCAGCCGTACAATATTTCTCGCCGATGGTGACATCGTTGCCGATGGTCCAACTATCGATGTCCTACTCTCATCCCCAGCCTTTGCCCCACAAGTTGCCAAAGTTATGTCGCCTCAGCCTTGGCTACGAGTGCGCGATGTAATCGCGGCAATTGAAAGCAAATCTCCATGATGTTGACAAAGGATGTCGTTAGATTCACTCGGCGTAACGCAGCTGTTTTAACTCTTGCATCCTGCATTAGTGCGGCGGGCTTTTTCTGGCCATTTTTTTATGCGGGTGAGAATCTGCCTCGAACTCAAATCTTTTTTGCGCTGGCGATAACGGTCGCGGTTGTGCTCTCTATCTCTGAAATTTCCAACTCAAGTATGGATGCAAAGTCTGTTGCACTCCTAGGTGTGCTTTCTGCCCTAGTTGCAGCACTTCGTCCATTAGGTGCTGGCGCCGTTGGAATCGAACCAATGTGGTTTTTATTAATATTGAGCGCGCGAGTCTTTGGTCCCTCCTTCGGCTTTCTCCTCGGGATGATCTCCATCTTTGTCTCGGCCTTATTAACAGGTGGACTAGGTCCATGGCTGGGCTATCAAATATTTGCTGCGGCGTGGATTGGGCTACTAGCTGGACTGCTACCAGGCCGAGAGAAGGTACGTGGTAAGAAAGAGATTGCGATGCTCATGCTCTTTGCTGTTTTTGCAAGTGAGCTATTTGGGATTTTGATGGATCTGCAGTTCTGGCCGTGGGCATTGGGCGCCGATACACAACTGTCTTTTCTTGCCGGTGCCCCAATCGCTGAGAACCTTAATCGCTTCTTTACTTTTCATTTTCTAACGGCCATGGCCTGGGATCTACCTAGAGCAGTATTTACTTCGGGCCTCATTCTCATTGCAGGGCACCCTGTATTGACGGCCCTGCGACGCACCTATGTGCGAGCAGCTTTTCTCACACCGATTGAATTTATCGAACGTGAGAGGCAACAAAAGGGAGCTTAACTACCTCAACTAATGAATCACGGCCACGAACATCAATTACTAACTGATCACCTATTTTCACGCTCGATGATAGAAGTGCGATACCGATTCCAACTTTGAGTGTTGGAGAAAAAGTTCCACTCGTAACTTCACCAAGAATCTCTCCTGCTGCATTCTTGACCTGCATATGTCCACGCGGGATTCCACGATCTAAGGATTTAACCCCAACACTTCGCCGCAAAGGTTTATTGGCCTTCTCCGTGCGCAGGGATTGACTACCGATAAAGCTCTCTTTATCCCAGCCAATGGCCCATGTTGCACTTGCCTGCACTGGGGTGATCTCTAATGAAAGTTCATGTCCATGTAATGGATAGCCCATCTCAGTACGCAATGTATCGCGGGCACCTAGTCCGCAGACTAAACCGCCGAGGGGTTCGATCGCGGCAACGAGTGCATCCCACACACGGGAGGCATCGCTGACCTTTGGAAGAAGTTCGTAGCCCAGCTCTCCTGTGTAACCAGTACGGCAGAGAATTACTTTGGCTCCACTGATAACAACATGGGAAAATGCCATGTAGTCAATCTCAGTGTTAATTCCCAGAGACTGCATTACTTGGGGTGCTAGCGGTCCTTGGACAGCTATAACTGAAAACTCATTATGAAGATTAGTAACATTTATGCCTGATGGTGCCATTGATTGAAGAGTTGAAACTACATCAGTGGTATTGGAAGCGTTAGGAACTAAGAAAATATCATCTGGGGAGTTTCGATAGGCGATCAGATCATCGATCACCCCTCCTTCGGGGCTGCACAGCAATGTGTATTGAGCCGACCCATCCTCGATTCGATTAAGATCATTTGTAAACATCGTATTGAGAAAATCAAGAGCTCCAACCCCGATCACTGATGCCTTGCCCAAGTGGGATACATCGAAGATTCCTACACGCTCACGCACGGCCGTGTGCTCGGCTATGACTCCACCACCAGGATATTCAATAGGCATCATCCATCCGCCGAAATCAGCCATCTTTGCATTACGGGCTACATGCTTGTCGTTGAGCGGGGAGATCTTCATTGTACAAACCTACCAATACATCTATTACGCTAAGGCCTATGACCACACTAAAAATATCTGATGGCCTCCTTAAAGATGAAGTTCTAGTTTTAGGGTTGGCATCTACAAACGCCAAAGGCGGCATTGCAATCGAATCTGGTGACTTAGCCATCGATACAAAAGCGATTCTGGCATCACTTATTGAAATGGGTGCTACGGGCGCTGCAGATGAGGTCATTAAAACTCCGGGCAGCGCAGTGAGCATGATGGTCTTTACAGGTCTTGGCAAAAAATCTAACTCCTACTCACACGAGAGCCTGCGCCGAGCAGCTGGGGCCGCATCACGAGCTCTGGCAGGTACAAACGCTGCAACATTTTCCCTCTCTTCAACAACTCCTGAATCCATCGCAGCTGTTGCCGAAGGCGCAGCCCTTGGTGCATATGTCTTTAGTGAGTTCAGAGGATCATCCAAGGCCGAGCACAAGGCGGCTCTAAAGACGATTACTATCTACAGTAAATCTGCATCTAAGCCAGATGCAAAGGCCGCTATTGCGCGCGCAAAGATTATTGCCGATTACACTTTTTTAGTACGCGATTTAATCAACACCCCTCCCTCGCATTTAACGCCTGACTCTTTCACTAAAAAATTAGCAGTTGCATTTAAGGCCGCTGGCGGGTTGAAGGCTGGATTAAAGATAACTATCTGGGATGAGAAGCAACTTAAATCACAAGGCTTTGGTGGAATTATTGGAGTCGGTCAGGGATCGGCCAATCCACCACGTCTTCTACATATCTCCTACACACCAAAGGGTGCAATCAAAAAGCGATATGCATTTATAGGTAAGGGAATCACTTTCGATACAGGTGGTTTAGCTCTCAAGCCGGCCCTCGGCATGGAGGCGATGAAATCAGATATGAGCGGGGCAGCTGCAGTATGTGCTGCAACACTGGCCATTGCAGCGCTCAAACTCCCTGTTGCAATTGAGACCTGGGCGCCGTTGGCTGAAAATATGCCAAGTGATAAGGCGACTCGCCCAAGTGACATCATTACGATTTTCGGTGGCAAAACTATTGAAGTATTAAATCCCGATGCAGAGGGGCGCTTAGTTTTAGCCGATGCTTTGGTAAAGGCTCAAGCCAGCAAGAACAAACTCGATGGAATCATCGATGTTGCAACGTTGACTGGCGCACAAGTTATCGCCCTCGGCACACGCACGAGTGCTGTTATGACAAATAACGAAGAGTTCTCATCAGAGTTCTTAGCTGCTGCCTCAAAGAGTGGCGAACAGTTTTGGCCGATGCCATTGCCTGTTGAACTACGTGCATCTCTTGACTCACCAGTTGCAGATATGGCCAACATTGGAGATCGAAGCGGCGGCATGTTGGTCGCTGGCCTCTTCTTAAAAGAGTTTGTTCATCCAGATATGCCGTGGCTGCATTTAGATATCGCAGGTCCAGCCTTTAATACCGCCAAGGCACATGGATATACCCCAGTCGGTGGCACTGGGATCGCACTTCGCGCACTCGTGACCTTGGTTGAAGGGGCAAGCAACTAGGCATTGGGTAGTTTCACCCCTGTACGGCAAGATAGAGTCCTGCAGATATTCCACGAACGGAGCAGTAAACGTGTCAGAGTTTGATCTAGTCATCATCGGTGGGGGTAGCGGCGGATATGCCTGTGCCCTGCGAAGTGCTCAGTTAGGAAAGAGCGTCGTTCTCATCGAGGCCGACAAGGTCGGCGGCACATGTTTGCATAGAGGCTGCATTCCAACAAAGGCGCTGCTGCACTCGGCCGAGATCGCCGATGGCGCTCGTGAAGCTGCAAAGTTTGGAGTTAAATCTAGCTTTGATGGAATCGACATGGCTGGAGTCAATAGCTACAAAGATGGTGTTGTCTCCCGTCTTCATAAAGGCTTGCAGGGTTTAATTAAGTCACGTGCGATTACATACGTTGAGGGACATGGAAAGTTGGTCTCAAAAAACTCAGTAGAAGTCAACGGCCAGATTTACACCGGTAAAAATATAGTTCTTGCAACTGGATCCTATGCCAAGAGTTTGCCAGGTCTTGAAATCGATGGAAAGCAGATCATTACATCCGATCACGGCACAAAGATGGATTACGTTCCAAAGAGCGTTATCGTCTTAGGTGGCGGGGTCATCGGATGCGAATTTGCATCTGTGTGGAAATCTTTTGGCGCTGAAGTAACAATTATCGAAGGTCTGCCACACTTAATCGCCCTTGAGGACGAGTCATCGAGTAAGCAGTTAGAGCGTGCATTTAGGAAACGTGGAATTAACTTCGAGCTTGGAACATATTTCAAATCTGTTACCACTAACAAAAAAGGTGTTGAAGTTACTCTTGAAAATGGAAAGAGCTTCACCGCCGAAATTCTTTTGGTCTCAGTTGGTCGTGGCCCAGTTTCAGCCAACTTGGGCTATGAAGAGGCTGGCATCACTATGGATCGAGGCTACGTTTTAGTTGATGAGAAGTGCCGCACCAATGTGCCTGGCATCTGGGCCGTTGGCGATCTCATACCGACATTGCAGTTAGCTCACGTGGGCTTTGCCGAAGGTATGTTGGTCGCAGAAGAGATTGCAGGATTAAATCCACGTCCAATTAACTATGATGGAATTCCACGTGTTACATACTCTGATCCTGAAGTTGCATCGGTTGGCTTAACAACTGCCGAAGCAAAGAGGCGTGGACACGAAGTGATCGAGCTCAGTTATGACTTAGCTGGAAACGGCAAGGCGCAGATTCTTGGAACAGCTGGCTCTATTAAATTAATCGCTGAAAAAGATGGTCCCATTCTCGGTGTGCACATGGTCGGTGCCCGTGTTGGCGAACTATTGGCTGAGGCCGAACTGATCTTTAACTGGGAGGCACGTGCAGTCGACGTAGCATCCTTGATTCATGCCCACCCCACCCTTTCTGAGGCGATGGGTGAGGCACACATGGCACTTGCAGGCAAACCGCTCCACGCACACGGATAATCAAGGAGAATATAGATATGTCATTTTCACTAACCATGCCAGCACTCGGTGAGAGCGTTACCGAAGGAACTGTTACACGATGGTTAAAAAATGTTGGTGACACTGTCGCTGTCGATGAAGCGTTGCTAGAAGTATCAACTGACAAAGTAGATACCGAGATTCCATCTCCAGTTGCAGGCATTCTGCTCTCGATCGATGTTCCTATTGATTCCACCGTTGCAGTCGGTGCTCGCTTAGCAGTCATCGGAGAGAGCGCAGAGGCAGCCCCCGTAGTTGTCGCCCCCGTTGTCGCCCCCGTTGTTGCCCCACCTGTAGTTGTTGCGCCCGTTGTTGCAGCCCCCGTTGTTGCAGCCCCTGTAGTTGTTGCACCAGTTGTAGTAGCCCCTGTAGTTGTTGCGCCAGCGGCACCCCTTACCCAGTCAAGTGATGCCTATGTGACTCCCCTGGTTCGCAAACTCGCAAATGATTTGGGCATCAACCTTGCAAACGTTAAGGGCACCGGAGTTGGTGGACGCATTCGTCGCGAAGATGTCGAAGCCTTATCTGCTCCAGTTGCGCCAGTAACTAGCATGCCGGCTGTAGCTCATGTTCCATCGGCAGCGCCTTCCGTTGCAGTTTCGCCTCTACGTGGCACAACAGTAACTATGACCAGACTTCGCAAAGTTATTGCAGCGCGCATGCTTGAATCTCTACAAGTGAGCGCCCAGTTAACAACTGTCGTCGAAGTCGATGTTACAAAGATTGCACGACTACGCGATCGTGCCAAATCAACATTTGAGGCACTCGAGGGCGTCAAACTCTCGTTTCTTCCATTTTTTGCCGTTTCAATCTGTGAGGCATTAAAGCAACACCCCGTACTGAACGCATCGGTTGAAGGTGATCAGATTACCTATCACGGTACCGAACACTTAGGTATTGCAGTTGATACTGAGCGCGGTCTACTGGTACCGGTTATGGCAAATGCAGGTGATTTAAATATGGGAGGCATTGCACGAAAGATCGCCGACCTTGCCGCACGTACGCGCGATAACAAAGTAACTCCAGACGAGCTCGGTGGCGGAACATTTACTCTGACAAATACCGGTAGCCGAGGCGCACTCTTTGATACTCCGATTATCAACCAGCCACAGGTTGCAATCCTTGGCCTTGGCGCAGTTGTTAAGCGTCCAATGGTTGTGCGCGGTGACGATGGTGGAGAGAGCATTGCGATTCGATCTATGGTCTATCTGGCTCTCTCATACGATCACCGAGTTGTAGATGGTGCGGATGCAGCACGTTTCTTAGTAACGCTCAAAGAGCGTCTTGAAGGTGGAGCATTCGAATCTGATTTAGGTCTCTAAAACTAATGCGAGTTCCAGAACGCATTGCTATTACCGGATCATCGGGATTAATTGGCACGGCCCTAGTTGGTCACTTAAAATCTGAGGGCCACACTGTCCAGCGCCTTGTTCGTCGTGCACCTGTTGCAGTCGATGAGGTTACGTGGGATCCGCATACAGGGTACGTAGATTTAAGCGCCCTTGAAGGTGTCGATGCGATTATTCACTTAGCTGGTGCACCGGTTGACGATAAGCGCTGGAGTAAGAAGTTCAAGGCAGAGATTTTGAACTCGCGCTTAATGGGAACAACCACAATTGCAAAGGCGGTTGCTGAAGTTAAACCCGATGTCTTTATTTCGGCCAGTGCTGTTGGTTGGTATGGCGAGAGCGGTAACCGCGCAGTCATCGAATCAGATCGAGTGGGTGATGGTTTTCTAGCTGCAGTCTGTCGTGAGTGGGAGGCTGCGGCCGATTTAGCAGGTGGGGTCCGCACCGTAAAGCTAAGAACAGGTTTGGTATTAGATCCAACGGGCGGTGCACTTGGCAAGATGCTTCCGCTCTTTCGATTAGGTTTTGGTGGCAAGCTCGGTAGCGGCAAGCAATGGTGGTCATGGATCACACTGCATGATGTCGTTAGAGCAATTGAATTTGCACTTGTTGAGGATATCTCGGGTCCAGTTAATCTGAGCGCACCCAATCCAGTAACAAATCAAGAGTTCACATCGGCCTTAGCCCGCGCACTCCATCGACCTGCAGTATTTCCTGCACCAGCCTTTGCATTAAAGGCCGTGCTCGGTGGCTTCTCAGGTGAGGTCTTGGGCTCCAAACGCGTTATCCCACAGGCACTTCTCGATGCTGGATTTACGTGGGACTACCCGCATCTCTCTGATGCACTGGCTGCCTTAGTGGAGGGCTAGCTCGGCGGCTAACTTTCCAGAAAATAGAGCGCCTTGTTGTGATGGCACTGCACAGTAATCTCCTGCAACGAAAACTCTCTCACGTATCTTTAATGGTTTAGAGAGTGATTTACCGATGTAGTGCAGAGGCAATGCCGATGGAATTTCATACTTAGCAATTAAGGGCCAATCGCGTGTATCGGTCTGCCACAAAAGCGCTAGGTGGCGCCTGACTTCAGACTCATTAATATTTAGTCCGGTAGTTGATGAGATCAAATGCTCACCCTTTGGTGCATATGATGATGAGATATCAGAGACGACGACACTATTAATCACCGGTCCCCTGCGTTGCCCATCCACGATTAAACGCCCTGTACCCGATGGGTTGTTCTGACATGAGTGATACCAGGTAATACAGCCAGCCATGGGATTCACATCACTTAGATCTAATAACTGTGTCGCAGTGCTGGCATCGGTTGCAACAATTATTGCACCAGCTGTGATCTCCCCCATTGTGGTTTCAAGAGTTAAATTACTGATCCGCTCTACTCGTGTATTTAAATGTAACTCTGGCAATCTCTTTGCAAGTGCAAAGGCAAGCTCACCAACACCAAGACGTGGTAGACCTGGTGAGCCGTTAACAAATGAGCGAATAATAGATAACCCATAACGAGCATCGATATTCTCTGGCTCAGCTAGAAATACTCCTGTCAGAAATGGGCGCAATACTCGTTCATATGTTGCTCCTAATGAGGCAAGCAGCTGCCCAATGGATTCATCTGCCTTCGGTCGCGATAGCAGAAGCTGCAGAAGCGCTAACTTTTGCGGGATCGATCCCGTTGCTCTATCTAGAGCTGCAAGGGGGGCCTTTCGCGGATCGCCAATTGCATGACGAGTATCTCCCAGCGCAACTTCAATGACTCGCGGTGCTGGGATGAAGTCAATCTCAGAGATAACATCGAGTTCGACAAGTGATGGATAGCGCGAGTTGATGAGTTGGAATCCGCGGTCACAGAGAAAACCATGTATTGAATCCGTTGCTACACGCCCACCCGCTCGATCACTTGCCTCTAGTACTGCTACATCTGCGCCTTTGCTCTGTAGGTGCAGCCCCGCGCTCAATCCAGCCAATCCGGCGCCTACAACTACGACGTCAAATCGCTTAGTCATGCTCATTCATGAGGCGCGCTTGATCGATGATCTCTGCAACTAAGAGAGTGTCTTTGTTATCAATTGGCCATGGATTACTGCCGGCGATCGCACCGGCCACCGCGCTATAGAAGAGTGCGTAATTTCCCTCTTCGCCAGCTATCTCGTTGACATCATTACCTTGATGAATAAAAGCCCTTGATGCAGTTGGGACGCTCCACGTACCGCCCTTGGGATACATTCCATTTCGAAGTAACTCCTCTTGTGGATCTAAATCATTAATCACTAGGGCGCCTTTAGTCCCCAGAATTCGAATCCGCGGTCCAGGTGCACCAACCACCGCACTTGCCGAAAGATATGAGATCACGCCATTGAGATGTTTGATTACTAAAAGCGAATCATCATCGGCGCCACCGCGCAAAGCTCGAACCGATGCGGTAACTAACGTTGCTGCACCGAACCAATCGATAGCCGTTGAAATCAGGTGCGGCTGTAAATCAAGTAGCTGTCCCCCACCATCGGCAACACTCATATTTTCACGCCACGATGTTGGATTTAGATCGGGGCGAAAGCGTTCAAAGCGCGAATCCATTCGGTGAATCACTCCAAGTTCACCAGATGCTATAACACGCTTAATTGTGAGTGCATCGCTATCCCAGCGCCTATTAAAGAAGGTTGAAACTGGAACATTGGCACTAAGGCCGGCATCGATAATCGATTTCGTTTCAGCCAATGTGCGGCCCATCGGTTTATCAACAACTACAGGGATACCAGCCTTGATTGCAAGCAGGGCATCATGGGCATGAGCGATGTTTGCAGAAGCAACAACTACTAAATCTAGTTTGTGAGCAACAAGCTCTTCCGTGGTTGCAACAACGTCTGCATTCGGAAAATCAAATGCAGCATGAGCTACCCGTTCGGCATTGCTGGTTTGAATTGCTGCGACTTCATACCCACACCCTTTAAGCAAAGGTGTATGGAAATAACGTCCTGCTAATCCATATCCAGCAATGCCTACGCGCATTAGCTCTTGATATCCTCACGCTGCAGTTTCGATGGCCACCAGATCTTTGGACCAATCTCATGGACCAAAGCTGGAACCAAGATTGAGCGAACAATGATGGTGTCTAGAAGTACTCCAAATGCCACTGCAAAGCCTAGCTCAGCTAGCGGCACTAAAGGTAACAACCCAAGAACTGCAAAAGTTGCGGCAAGAACGACACCGGCAGAAGTAATTACTGCCCCCGTTACTGTCACGCCCTTAATAATCCCTGCGCGAGTTCCAATTTTTTCACTCTCTTCACGTACACGCGTCATAAGGAAGATGTTGTAATCGATTCCTAAGGCAACTAAGAAAATAAAGGCAAAGAGTGGGAATGAATTGTCTCCTCCTGCAAAGCCGAATATATGGTTAAAGACAAGAGCGCAAACTCCCAGAGTTGCAAAGTATGAAAGCAAGACAGTTCCAAGAAGGACTATGGCACTCAAAATACTTCGCAGCAGTAATCCAAGGATGATCGTAATCACAAGTAAAATAATTGGGATGATCGTCTTGTTATCCTGATTATTTGCGGTACGCACATCAAAGTAAACAGCACTTGTTCCACCAACTAAAGATGAGGCATCTGCCGCATGGGCTAGTTCGCGAATCTTAGGAATATCATTTCCAGCTTCAACGCTATCTGGTGCCTTATCAAGAGTGAGATTCAAGATGGCTTTGTTATTAACTACCTTCAGGACCTTAGTCATTGGATCAACCAAGGGAAGAATCTCTGTAACACCTGGCCCACTCTTAACTGCAGCAGTGACAGCATCTATCTTGTCGACCGCAACAACTATTTGAGTTGGGTCACCCTCTCCACCCGGGAAGTGAGTAACAAGTAGTTTTTGGCCAACAACAGATTCTGGATTACCAGTAAATGTATCGACTGTGCCAATGCCATCAGCTTTAAGTGTGGTTGAGGCAAAAGCAAAGAGTAAGAGGACTGAACCTGTGACGACCCATGCTTTCCGAGGATTGCGACCGATTCCATTTGCAAGCTTTGACCAAGGACCGCTCATCACATGGTCATCTCCATCAAAGAGTGGACGACGTGGCCAGAAGATCCAGCGGCCAAAGATCAATAGAAGGGCAGGCAGCAAGGTAAGAATTGTGATCATCGAACATACAATTCCAATAGCACCGATTGGTCCAAGGCCAGCGGTATTTGTTAGCTGGCTAAAGAGCAAAATAAGAAGTGAGATAGCAACAGTTGATCCCGAAGCAAGAATTGGTTCCCACACACCTTTATAAGCACTCTTCATCGCATCAAAACGATTTTCGTGAAGGTGCAGCTCTTCGCGATAGCGAGCGATAAGTAAGAGTGCGTAGTCGGTAGCCGCACCAATTACAAGAACTGAGAGGATTCCCTGTGATTGCCCATCGACATCAATGATGTTCTTCTTTGCAAGTAGATAAACAATTCCACCGGCAGTAGATAAGGCGAACAAAGAAGATAGGAGAGGAATAATCCATAAAATTGGGGATCGATAAACCAAAATCAAAATTATCGCGACAACACCAAGTGTTGTTAAAAGTAGCGAAGAATCCAGAGTTCCAAAAGCGCTGAAGAGATCGCCCAGTAATCCGCCAGGACCTGTTACATAGTGAGTAAGACCATTTGCTTCAGCGACTGGTTTGATATCTGCACGAAGGGTTGCAACAACTTCAGGCAAGACGGGTTTATCATTAGATAGAGTTTTTGATATCGCATTTCCATCTAGAGGGACATTGGCCAAAATCGCTTTGCCATCTTGAGAAGGAAAGACAGTTATTTGCTGTCCAGGAGCTAGGAAATCAGAGATCTTAGATGCGGTCCCATCCAGAGTTAACCCACCAACTGTTGACATATGTGCATTAATCGCAGCAAATGTCTCGGGAGTTGTTGTGCCTTCAAATAAGATCAAAGTTGGAAAATTGAAGCTGTCTTTTCCTGAAAAGGTTGCAATAACATCGGCTGCTTTTGTGGCTTCAGCGCCTTTAGGCAGGAAAGAAGAGTTGTTGTTCTCTTGAACTGAAGAGAGCTTGCCGAAAAGAGGTCCGAATATGCCTGTGATGCCAAACCAAACGATTACTACCAAGAGTGCGATGGCAAAGGGCTTGCGGGTTTTTTGAACTGAGTGCGTGGACATGATGAAGTCGGCCTTTCCTAGAGGTCTCATGTGGCTTCAATTGCTTAGGAGCCAATCCTACCTTTAGGCTAGTGCTGTGCCTGTTGTTACCCAGCCTAATCAGAGTGCGATAGCCCTCACCCACCACGGCCTAGTCGATTATGAAAAGGCCTGGCACATGCAGCGCACTATCCACTCGCAAGTGGCCGAGGGAATTTGCCCCAATACTTTGCTCTTACTTGAACATCCATCGGTCTATACCTCCGGGCGTCGGACTCTAGATTCAGAAAAACCTGCCGATGGAAGCCCTGTCATTGAAGTTGATCGCGGTGGAAAAATTACATGGCATGGACCTGGCCAGCTTGTTGGATATCCAATTGTAAAACTTTCGCAACCACATGAGCTTGTAGGTTTTGTCCGTGAAATGGAACGTGCTCTGATAAATGTCTGTGAGGATTTTGGGATTAAAGCAACGTGTGTCTCTGGTCGCACTGGAGTCTGGATTCTTGATCAACAAGGTGATCGCAAGATTGCAGCAATTGGTATCCGAGTGACTAAGGGTGTAACGATGCATGGCTTTGCGCTCAATGTCTGTCCAGATTTAGGTGCCTACAAGCAGATAATTCCCTGCGGTATCGCAGATGCAGATGTAACATCAATGGAGAGAGAGCTAGGACGTTTAATCACAATCGATGAGGTCGCACCAATTGTGCAACGTCATATCGTTGAATCGCTACAGCGAGTGAGCATATGAGCATTGCACCCGAGGGTCGCAAAATGATCCGTATTGAGGCACGAAATGCCCTAACCCCCATTGAACGCAAGCCTGAATGGATTAAGACCCGTGCCAACATGGGTCCTGAATACACACGTCTGAGATCTTTAGTTAAGAGTGAAGGTCTACACACTGTCTGCCAAGAGGCGGCATGCCCAAATATCTTTGAATGTTGGGAAGATAAAGAGGCAACGTTTTTAATCGGTGGAGATAAGTGCACACGTCGCTGCGATTTCTGCAATATCGATACTGGAAAACCAGATCCATTAGACCGTACTGAACCACGCAAGGTCGCCGAATCTGTAAAAGTCATGGGCCTTGCCTATGCAACTATCACAGGTGTCACCCGCGATGACCTTCCCGATGAGGGCGCTTGGTTATATGCCGAAACAATCAGAATGGTTCATGAGTTAAATCCAGGCTGTGGTGTTGAGATGCTAGCGCCAGATTTTCACGCCAAGGCAGATCTATTAAATCAAATATTTGAAACTCGCCCCGAGGTCTTCGCCCACAACTTAGAGACAGTCCCGCGAATATTTAAAGAGATTCGCCCCGCCTTCACCTATGAAAAATCCCTGCGCGTTATATCCATGGCCCGTGATTTTGGATTGATTACTAAATCGAATTTAATCTTAGGCCTTGGCGAAACCCGCGAAGAGGTCTCACAGGCCCTGGTTGATCTTCGCAGCGCTGGCTGCGATTTAATTACCATTACGCAGTATTTGCGTCCTACTAATCGACATCATCCAGTTGTGCGCTGGGTTAAACCAGAAGAGTTTGTCGAGCTTGCAGCCGAGGCGACGGAGGTTGGTTTTCTTGGCGTAATGAGCGGTCCCCTAGTGCGATCAAGTTATCGTGCAGGGCGCTTATACAGGCAGGCGATGGCCGCTAAGGCCGCCCATGGCTGATCTTGTTTATCCCCCAGTAATTGTCTTTATAAAAACACTCTGGAAATACTTAGGACTCAAATTTGATTTTCAGGGCGATGAAAATATTCCGCGCAAAGGTGGCGCAATTCTTGCAATTAACCATGTGAGCTACTTAGATTTTGCAATCACTGGGACCGCGGCCCTACCTGCAGGGCGCTACGTGCGCTTTATGGCAAAAAAAGAGATTTTTTCAAACAAAGTAGCAGGGCCTTTAATGCGTGGAATGCACCACATCAATGTCGATCGCGGAAATGGAGCGGCATCTTTTGTTGCAGCACTACGGGCATTAAAATCTGGAGAGATCATTGGAATATTTCCTGAAGGAACAATCTCTACGAGTTTTGAAATCAAGGGATTAAAATCTGGTGCCGTGCGCCTTGCAATAGGTGCAGGTGTTCCGGTTATACCTACGATTATCTGGGGCAGTCAGCGTGTATGGACCAAGGGCGTAAAGCGAAATCTGCGACGTGCGCACATTCCAGTCACTGTCGTCTTTGGTGAGCCAATTACTTATTCGCGAAATGATGATCTTGAAGTTGCAGAGAACCAACTACGCCAGAACCTACTTGCAATGCTGCGCCAAATTCAGGATCAATATCCTGATAGCCACGTCGGGCAGCGCTGGGCACCTACCCGTCTTGGTGGAACCGCCCCTGCCCCACTAAACTAGCCAGCATGTTCAAGAGAAAAGCTAAAGAAAAGAAGATCAAATCCCCTCGTTTTCAAACTTTCCGGGATGCATATAAGGTTACAAAGTCCGTAAAGCCGTGGATTCCATTTGCCCTCATCGGCATCTTCCTCATCACCTGGCTCATTGGAATTGGTGTCGGCATAGCTTTTGGTCATCCGGTCTACTTTGCTTTTATCTTTCTCCCTTTAGCCGTATTAATGACGCTTTTGTTCTTTACACGCCAAGCCGGTACTGCTGCTTATTCATCGATTGAAGGTCAAATCGGTGCAGGTGCAAGCGTGCTCATGGCTATTCGTAAAGGATGGGCCACGACCCCAGCAGTTGCCGTTGCTCGTAACCAAGATATGGTCCATCGCAGCGTTGGCCGCGCAGGTATCGTATTAACTGGTGAGGGCTCCAACGCCGTCAATCAAATGCTCACTGAAGAGCGCAAGAAGACTGAGCGTTTTGCACCAGGTGTTCCAATCACACTTGTTGTAGTTGGCGACGAGAAGTCACAAGTGCCCTTACGCAAACTTCAAAAACATCTACAAAAATTGCCTAAGAAATTAACTGCCCGTCAGATGCGCGAGGTTCGAGCCCGCTTAAAGGCTGTTGGTGGATTATCAATCCCAATTCCAAAGGGTCCAATGCCAACTCGTGCACCAAAGATGCGCTAATACTTTTAAAGACCTTACTTCCGCTAACTCTTAATCACCGACCTTCTAACAAAACCGCTTCTTCCCATTTTTTTATAGTGGCGTAGTAACCGCTTGGATCTTTACTGGAATTCCATTGAGAACAGCATTTCCAGATAATGGGTCCATTTGTTCTTCATCTGTAAGCACATTTGTGTTAACACCAGATACTGTGGAGGCGATTTGCATCTTTGTGCCAGCCAGATTATGGCCCCAGCCATGAGGAAGGCTGACCACTCGGGGGCGAATATTTTTAGTTATTTCCACAACAACATCAAGTGTGCCCACTCGACTAGAGATGCGAGCCTTTTCTCCATCTCCTATCCCAACCTGGTGGGCATCATCTGGATGCATTTGTAATGTGCAACGAGTCGCGCCTTTAACAAGGGTTTCGATGTTATGCATCCAAGAATTATTTGAGCGCATGTGTCGGCGACCAACTAGTAAGAATTCTTCCTTATCAAAATCACCAAGGGCGTTTTCCAGACGTATTAAGTCTCTCACTATCTCTGCGGGGGCTAATTCAACTTTTCCACTTGGTGTGCGCAGAACTTCTGGAATCCTTGGTAATAGTGGACCAAAATCCATTCCATGTGGTTGATTTTTAAGAGTTTCTAAATTAATTCCCTTTGGGTTAGCCCCGAATGCATCTCCGTATGGTCCATTACGAAGCAGTAAATCTAAAATTCTCTCTGGTCCACGAGCACCAGAAGATTTGATGTGCTTTCGGATTTCTCCTTCATCGCGCCCATGAATCTGGGATAATTCATCTTTTAATACTTTTTCTAGAAGTGAATTAAATATGTGATCATCCACCACAGCAGGATCGATCTCTGCACCATAACCTTGTGCAATACCTGCCAACTTTGCAAGGATCTGCCACTCATCTGGATCTCCGCTTTTTCTTTCAAATACTGGGCCCGAGTAATTAGCAACGTTGCGCACCGAAAATGAGGTATAAATCATGTCGTAGTGACTGCGTTCTAGATGTGATGGGGGTGGAAGAATCACATTGGCATGGCGAGTTGTTTCATTAAGGTAGATATCAACACTAATCATAAAATCTAGTGATTCAAAAGCTCGCTCGATTTGTTGCCCATTTGGCGTTGAAAGAACGGGATTACCGGCCATAGTGACCATAGCTTTTATCTGACCTTGGCCATCAGTGAGAATCTCTTCAGCCATTAGCGCTGCTGGAAATTCACCTATAGCCTCAGGAAAACCTCGAACTCGCGAGAATCTGTTTCCGATTCGAAATCCCTTGCCCCGCCCGGGTTTACCTCGAGTTGTCTGTCCACCCGCTGCGGGCAAAGGAAACATGACACCACCAGCTTTATCGAAATTACCTGTAATGATGTTGATTACATCAACCAACCACGATGCGGTGGTACCAAAACTCACAGTAGTGGTACCGATTCGCCCGTAAACAAGGGCGGTAGGCGCATCGCAGAGTTCCATTGCAACTCTCCTAATTATTGCTGCATCAATACCAGTCACATCTGCAACTGCCTCTGGAGAGAACGCTTTGAGTGCAGCAGGTAACTCATCAAAGCCGGCAGTGTGTGGGCGCAGATGATCGCCAACATCGGCACGGCCACTGTTAATAATTGTGTGAGCTATTGCTGCTAATAAAAATGCATCTCCATTTGGTCTAATTGCCAACCACTCGTCGGCTTTTTCCACACTACGCGTGCGTCGTGGGTCAACAACAACTAGTTTTCCTCCTCGAGCGCGCATTGCCTCAAGCCTTCCTGGAAAATCTGGAGCAGTACACACACTTCCATTTGAAACATATGGATTAGCACCTAACATCAATACATAATCGGTTCGATCAAGATCAGGAATAGCTACGGAGGTTGCAGTACCAAACATGTATCCAGATGCAATCTGTTTTGGAAGTTGATCTACTGATGAGGCGCTGAAGTGCTTGGTAGTACCTAGGGCTTGCATCCATGTTCTGTTATATAAGAGCGGTGCAAGATTGTGTGAATTAGGGTTTCCGACATAGGTTCCGACTGAGTCACGACCGTAGGTGTTAATAACGTGCATCAAACCACGCTCAACTTCCTGCCAAGCCTCTTGCCAAGAGACTTCAACATGCTGACCGTTACGCTTTACGAGTGGTTTTCGCAATCTATCTGGATCTTCGTGCAACGCTTTTAGTGTGGTGCCTTTGGGGCAGATGAAACCTTTACTGAAAACATCATCTTTATCACCGCGAATCTGCAAAACTTTTTCATCTTTGACTGTTATTGCAAGTCCACATGTTGCCTCACATAATGGGCACGTCCGGTAGACAACTTTCTCGGCACCAGTATCTGACACCCCCATAGATTGGCATATATGCAACTACGAACCTAATTCCCTAAGGTGTCGTTTGTGGGCGAAAGAGCAGTTGTTAATGCAGAGTAGGCAATGCCACTGGCCGCCAGCCTGACAACTACTACTCCCTCAGGTGGATAGGAATCACGATTTCGTTGTATTGCAAGAATCCAGGTTTGAACGGCGGATCAAAGCGACAGATTCGCGTTTCGTCAGAGAGTGCAATCTTGGCTTTAGAAGCGCTTGTGCGAAGCTCTTGAACCTTCTTTCGTGATAGTTCATCGGTGGCTGTACCACGAAATGATTTGGCAACGCATGTTTCAGTATCTAATTCTCGTAATCTGACTTGAGAATCGTTGGGATGTGGCATGTGATCAAAGGCGCTACCTGAAGGCATCACAAATGAGACATACCATCCGGCGGACTCTGATCTCTCTACTGTTTGTGCGGTGATTACCGGTGCAG
>WLNU01000070.1 GCA_009699645.1 Actinomycetota bacterium
CTCTCCCCATGAAGCGCTTTCCCTTTATACGAGTGGGTCTGATCTTTGCTATCTCGCCCTTACTTCTGGCCTTTGTTACCTCCATCTTCCAGGGTGTATCGATGTGGGATGAGGGCAGTGGTAGTGGGGGATATATCTGGTTGATGATGGGGACGCTGCCGGTTGGATTTGTGCTTATTGGTATTGGTCTGGTGCGGGGGATTATTCGTAAGTTGCGTAAGTAGAGAGTGCGGAAGTAGTTAGCTCTCTTAGAGCGTGCTGAGCTTTTCTTTGACCTGTATTGCCGATGGATTTGTCATCGATGTTCCATCTGAGAAGACAAGAGTGGGCACCATCTGATCGCCGTTGTTAAGGGATTCGACAAGGGCTGCTGCCTCTGGGGATTGTTCGATATCGATCTCTTGGTAGGTGATATCTAGCTCTGCGAGCTGTCTTTTAAGGCGCTTGCAGGGACCGCACCAGGAGGTTGAATAGATAGTAAAGCTCATGTGCAGATTCTAGTGTGTGGGAGTGAGTTGGTGTTAACTAGTTAAATGAATCTGATTAAGAGAGTGCCACAGATGGTGTTGGGCTTTGGACTTGCCTATGCAGGCGTTGGGCATTTAAGTACCAACCGGGTTGAGTTTCGGGCACAGGTTCCTACCCTTTTAAAGGATTATGCAGATCTAGTTGTTCTGGCATCGGGAGTTGTTGAGATCATCTTGGGGCTGGCTTTGATTGCGGCGTGGAGATATCGCGTGCAGATCGGTTGGGCCGTTGGCTTTTTCTTTACCGCCATCTTTTGGGGAAATATCTCCCAGTATGTAAATCACGTTGATGCCTTTGGATTAAATAGCGATAGGGCGCGCTTTATACGACTTTTGTTTCAGCCGTTGTTGGTGGCGTGGGCGTTGGGCAGTACTGGGGCGTGGAGGAGTTTTAGGGTAAAGAGATAGGGGTGTGTGGGCACATTGGCAGGGATTTTTAAAGGTAGATGACTTAGGGTTTGAGAGTGAGCTCAAAGCGATTAGGGAGCATCTTTGGTGCTTTAGCAGTACTTGTTGGCCTGGTTGCAGGAGATCTAGTAGCCACGTTTAACTCTAGCTGGAGTAGTCCGGTTATCTCCTTGGGCAATCGAGTAATTGATTACGTGCCATCGGTAGTTAAAAAATATGTCATTGAGATCTTTGGTCTCTACGACAAAGTATTTTTAGTCTCACTCATCATTTTTATTGTTCTGGCGATCTCAATCTTTATTGGCCGGGCATATACGGCCGGGCAAGAGAAAAAGGCATATCTGACTATTGCTGCGATGCTGGCCGCATCTGGTGTGGCATCTGTTTTGGACGCACAGGCAAATCTGAGCTCATTGGCTCCCACTCTTGTATCTGGGGTAACGACAATCTATGTATTGAGATGGCTTGGGGCAAAGAAGAAAGAGAGTGAGGCAGAAGGTGGCTCTCTTACTCGTCGAGAGCTATTGAAAGTGGGGGCAATTCTTGGTGCGGTGAGCATCTCTGCTAGCGCTTTGGGAAAGGCATTGAGTCAAAAAACCACGGTTGCAGGCGAGCGCATTGCAATCGCACTTCCTAAGCCACTGAAGTTTCTAGCAAAGCCGCCAGCAGATCCTGCGCTAAAGATTCCGGGACTGTCTCCATTCTTTACACCTAATGAGGATTTCTATCGCATCGATACGGCCCTATCTATTCCAAATCTCTCAGTAGATGATTGGAGCTTAGAGATTGTTGGGATGGTAAAGAATCCACTTAAGTTCACTTATGCACAGTTAAGTGCAAGGCCCGTCTTTGAACTCGATGACACAATTGCATGCGTTTCAAATGAGATCGGTGGGCCATTGGTTGGTAATGCTCGCTGGCTTGGCGTGCGATTAGATGATCTGATTCGTGAGGCGCAGCCGACCCCCGATGCCGATCAGATTATGGGCTATTCATATGATGGCTTCACGGCAGGCTTTCCGCTGGCAACCTTAGATGGGCGAGATGCCATGATTGCAATCGGTATGAATGGTGAGGCTCTGCCAGCGGCGCATGGCTTTCCAGCGCGCATTATCGTTCCTGGCCTCTATGGATATGTCTCTGCAACAAAGTGGTTAGTTCGAATTGAGCTAACGCGCTTTGATAAAAAACAGGGCTTTTGGATCTCACGCGGATGGTCAGAGCGCGCACCGATTAAAACCCAATCACGAATCGATACACCTGCACCTGGAACTCAGATTAGCGCTGGCACTGTTGCTATCGCCGGCGTTGCATGGGCGCCAACTCGTGGAATTTCAAAGGTGGAGGTGCGTGTGGGTAGCGCTCCGTGGCGCGTTGCGAATCTGGCAGAGGTGATGGCAGATACAACGTGGCGACAGTGGTGGATAGATTGGGATGCTAAAGCCGGTGATTACATAATCGCTGTGCGGGCAACCGATGGAGATGGAAATGTGCAGTCAGAGCAGTACGTGCCCATTGAGCCCAATGGCGCCGAAGGTTGGCACAGCGTCAATGTCCGAGTGCGTTAGAAAAGCTTGCTAGCTCAGCTGCGATCTAGATCCATGACCTTTGACCATGCTTTAATGAAATCGGCGACAAACTTCTTATCTCCATCATCACTTGCATAGACCTCAGATAGAGCACGTAGCTCAGAGTTTGAGCCAAAGACAAGATCTGCGCGAGAGGCGCTCCATGTGGGCTTTGCACTCTTGCCAACGTGGGCTTCAAATAGATTCTCGTTACCTTTAGAAGGCCTCCACTGATATTTGATATCTAGAATATTGATGAAGAAATCATTTGTCAGCGACTCTTTTTTCTTAGTGAGCACACCAGTCTTTGAGCCATCGAAGTTAGCGCCAAGTACTCGCATACCACCGACTAAGACAGTCATCTCTGGGGGAGTCAATGACAGCAGCGCTGCCTTATCAACTAGAGATACTTCAGCCGGGCGATTATCGGATACATGCTTGTAGTTACGGAAGCCATCGGCACTTGGCTCAAGAAAAGCAAAGGATGCGATATCGGTCTGATCTTGCTTAGCATCCACTCGCCCGGGGGTAAATGAGACGCTGGCTTTGATGCCGGCGTTCTTTGCCGCGGCCTCGATTGCAACGGCGCCAGCTAGAACAATTAAATCTGCCATCGATACTTTCTTATCGGACTTCTTATTAAAACCTGTTTGAATCTTTTCTAATGTGGCTAGAACCTTCTTGAGCTCCTTAGGGCGGTTGGACTCCCAACTGCGCTGTGGCTCAAGACGGATACGCCCACCATTTGCGCCACCGCGCTTATCACTTGCGCGAAAAGTCGATGCAGATGCCCAGGCAGTTATCACTAACTGCGCGATTGTTAGATCACTTGCAAGGATCTTCTTTTTAAGAGTTTGAATCTCGCTCTTGCCGATTACTTTCTTGGCCTTTGCAGGAAGTGGATCCTGCCAAATTAACTGCTCTTTTGGCACTAGTGGTCCTAAGTAGCGTGAGACGGGGCCCATATCGCGGTGCGTTAGTTTGAACCAGGCGCGTGCAAAGGCATCGGCAAATGCGTCGATATCTTGGGCAAAGCGGCGAGAGATAGCTTCATAGGCTGGATCTGTGCGAAGTGCTAAATCAGTTGTGAACATAATGGGTGCATGAGTTGTACCTGAGATATGTGCATCGGGAACGTGCTTGGCTGCAGATGCATCGGTTGGAATCCACTGCGTTGCACCTGCTGGGCTCTTTGTCTGCATCCATTCATACTTAAAGAGTGTTGTGAAGTAGGAGTTATCCCATGCCGTTGGCGTGGCTGTCCATGCACCCTCTAGACCACTTGAAATAGTCTGTGCGCCATTTCCACTTCCGAATGAGTTCTTCCAGCCAAGACCCATCTCTTCGATGGCCGCGCCCTCTGGCTCTGGACCAACATACTTACTTGGATCTGCGGCCCCATGTGCCTTACCAAATGTATGGCCACCAGCAATGAGTGCAACTGTTTCTTCATCATTCATCGCCATGCGGGCAAAGGTTTCACGGATATCGTGGGCCGAGGCAAGAATATCTGGAACACCATTTGGACCTTCGGGATTTACATAGATAAGTCCCATCTGCACTGCAGCTAATGGATTTTCTAATTCGCGTGCACCGCTATAGCGCTCATCGGCAAGCCAGGTCTGCTCTTTGCCCCAATAAGTCTCATCGGGCTCCCAGACATCTACGCGTCCTCCACCGAAGCCAAATGTTTTTAATCCCATTGATTCGATTGCACAGTTGCCGGTAAGA
Organism: Actinomycetota bacterium; assembly: GCA_009699645.1. Next base: position 4,235 of record WLNU01000070.1, read on the forward strand.
ATCATGAGATCTGCCCACGATAATCTCTTTCCGTATTTTTGTTTAATGGGCCATAAAAGGCGTCGTGCCTTATCAAGGTTGACGTTATCGGGCCAACTATTAAGGGGTGCAAAGCGTTGCATTCCAGCACCTGCGCCGCCTCGACCATCGGATGTGCGATAGGTGCCGGCGCTATGCCAGGCCATACGAATAAAGAATGGACCGTAGTGACCGTAATCTGCAGGCCACCACTCTTGAGATGTCGTCATGAGCGCTTCAATATCTTTCTTAACGCTCTTTATATTTAGCTTTGCAAACTCTTTTGCGTAATCAAAATCTTTATCCATGGGATCTGAGGCGGGGGAGTGCTGGCGAAGTACCGAGAGATTTAAATGGTTAGGCCACCAATCAGAGATGTAGGTGCCCTCTGTATTGAGCTTGCTACCTGTGTATGGGCACTGTGCTACTTCGGTCATCATTCCTCCAGATAAAAGAGATTTATATAGGCGTAAGGCTAACCGATTTAGGGCCAGAACAAACTCCAGAATTTAGGATGGGCCGAAATACCAGTGCCGGTCATCACATTATCGAGATGCGAGCAATCGGCGCTGACGCTAATCTGACGCCTAAATAGTACATACCAATTGAAGCCAATAGCGCGTAAGGATGCCAGAGAATAAATGTCCGAGTTTCTTAGACGACGCACTCTTATACAGGGGCTAATAGCTTCAACAATTGCCTTACTTTTTCCAGCCCTTGCACAGGCTGCGGGCCCGCTTATTAAGCCGACCAAGATAGGGCAGAGGATTATTTATCAGGGCTATACCTACAGCGTCGTTAAATCAAAGGGAAAGTTAATCTGGGTCAAAGGGGCCAAGTACGTTCCTGCCACACCGAGTGCAACAGCTACACCGACACCGACACCGACGCCGACGCCAAGTGCAACTGCAACGCCAACACCTACTCCGAGTGCAACACCAACTCCAACGCCCACACCAACGCCTTCACCCACATCTAAGGGTGTTGTGATTGCACAGTCTTCGCAGATACTCGAGGGTAAGAGCAAAATAGTTGATGCAAAAGATAATGATGGGCGAAATCAAAAATTTGCTATCAGTCGTTTTAGCGGCAAAGTCTCAGTCTTTAGCAGTGTATGTACGCATGCAGGATGTGTCTTAGCGGCAAGTGGTGCAAATCTAGGATGCGATTGCCATGGATCAGAGTTCAGTGGCGTTGATGGAGCTGTGACGCAAGGGCCAGCTAGAACGGCGTTAATGGTCTATCGCAGTCTTGAAGAGGATGGCTCCATCATTTTGCTCAAGTAATCTTCCTGAAAGGCAGAGTTCATCTTAAATTCTAGAAGTATTTAACTAAATTAACACTGCTCGTAACCTACGTGTATAAGTGTTCC
>WLNU01000071.1 GCA_009699645.1 Actinomycetota bacterium
AAGGCGGCCGGGGAAGGTCGCAATGGGCGTCCTTGCTAGGAGTTAGCAATGCAACGTTTAACCCGATCCTCGGCGGCATTAGTCGTTCGAGGAGTACTCACCATTCATAGCGCGCCATCTGCGCTGCGTGACCATATCGATTGGGCGCTGGCCGATTTACTCGGTAGCACTGTGCGATGCGACTGGACACCTCAGATGCTCAAAGCTGGAACATTTAAATGCACTCTCACATGGCGCGATCGCCAAGGTATTGCCGCTGCAGTTGCAAGTGCACTGCGCAGTTGGCATTACATCTACTTTGAAGTTCATGAAGATACAAACGATGGGGGAGAGTTATTTCGTTTTACTCCAGAGTTAGGAATTCATCGCGCAGTCACAGATTTAACGGGAGCCGTACTTATAGGTCAAAATCAAATTAATGCCGTGCTCGCTGAAAGCTTTGATGAAGAGTCGATTCGGGCAGGTTTAGCCCTCATCATCGGAAATGAATGGGAGAGCGAACTCGAGCGTTTTCGTGGAGTCAATCACCAGGAGATTTCCCACCTTCGCGCGATTTAACCCTTTATAATTTAGGGATGAGTCAAATACATGAGTCTCCGATTATTACAGTCGAGCGCCGCAAAGCCGTTGTCATTATTATCTCTTCAGTAATTGTTGCACTTGCACTCGGTGTTGGATTAACCAAAGTCGGAACTGGTTTTGCAACCCGTGCAGGAAATGGAATCACTGTGACGGGATCGGCCAAGACAAGTGCCACCGCAGATAATGCGGTATGGAATCTGTCAGTAAGTCTTTCTGCGCCAAATGTTGGTGGAGCCGTAAAGTCAGTTGATTCAGATATTGCCGCACTCTCAGAGTATTTAACTGCCGGTGGAATTCCAGTAGAAGCGCTAACACTTGGCCCAGTCTCAACCTATGCCAATGAAGAGTTCGCCAATGGAAATGCAACGGGTAGAACACTGTCATATCGCGCAAATCGCGATCTCACCGTTCGCTCAAAAGATGTTCAATTGATATCAAAACTGAGCCAAGGGATCGGCTTGTTGCTGCAAACAGGTATTCACGTCAATAACTACGGACCTCAGTACTACATCTCTAACTTACCTGAGCTTCGCCCGCAGCTAATGAGTGATGCGATGAAGGATGCTAAGGCGCGTGCTGAGGCACTTACAAAGGCTGTGGGTGGATCTCTAGGTTCTTTGGCCAATGTAAAGGCCGGACCAATCCAAATTACAACGCCAGATTCAACGATGACAGCTGACTACGGCGCATATGACACGAGCACAATCGAAAAGACTGTTACTGCAACGGTTTCGGTAACTTTTAAAACTAACTAAAGCGGAATATTGCCGTGGCTACCACGGCGATGGGGCGCGGCTGCAATTGTTTTAGCCAGGGCGCTTCGAGTTGAAGTTGGATTAATCATCTCATCGACTGCACCGATTTCGATTGCGCGCACTACGCCACCTGAAGTCTTTTCATGTTCAGCCGCTAGCTCTAACTCCATAGATTCACGTTGTTCGATTGGAAGATCTGCCAATATTCGCCGGTGCAGCACACGCACCGCAGCAACTGCCCCCATGACAGAGACTTCAGCATCTGGCCATGCAAATACACGAGTTGCACCTAAGGCCTTTGAGTTCATTGCAACATAGGCCCCGCCATAGGCACGTCGAGTAATTAATGTAACGCGAGGAACAACGGCCTCACCAAATGCATGCAGTAACTTGGCACCGCGTCTGACCGCACCCTCCCACTCTTGTCCAGCACCTGGCAAGAAACCTTGAACGTCAGCGATAACGATTAAAGGAATGCCAAAGGCATCACAGGTGCGAACGAAGCGCGCTGCTTTTTCACCGGCTGATGCATCAAGGACACCGGCAAGATGTGCAGGATTATTGGCAATTACACCAACTGTTGCCCCACCCAAGCGACCAATAATAGTTGTCATATTAGGTGCCCACATAGAAAGAAGTTCGATGTGCTCAGTCTCTTGATCTAAAATTGCATCTACTAATGGGTGCACTTCATAGCTACGTACTGTGGAGTTTGGAACAAATGTTGAGAGATCAATATCTTTAACATTCGGGCTCATAAAGCCATGGTTTGCAAAGAGGGCCGTTAAATCCCGCACATCATCAAAGGCTGCCTGTTCAGTTGGCGCGATGATATGTGCAAGACCGCTATTTTTCTTATGCGCTTCAGGGCCACCGAGCAGAGCCATATCGATATCTTCACCGGTAACGCTCTTAACAACATCGGGACCGGTAACAAATATGCGACCTTCAGGTGCAAGAACAACGACATCGGTAAGGGCTGGTCCATATGCACCGCCACCTGCAGTCGGCCCAAGAACTAATGAGAGTTGTGGGATGCGACCACTAGCTGAAATCATCGATTGAAATACTTCACCGAAGGCATCAAGGGATGCAACACCATCACTTAAGCGTGCACCACCCGAGTGCCAGATACCAATAATTGGAACTTGCGCGCCCATCGCAGCTTTATAAGCGCTAACAATAACTTTTGAGCCATCAACGCCAAGCGCGCCACTTTTAATAGTTGCATCGGATGCGAAAATAACAACTTTATTACCTTTTACTAAGCCAGTCACAGCAATGACTCCGCATGAAGTACGCGGAATCAGAAATTCAAACTTTCCTTCATCGACTAAGCGCGCAATACGAAGCTCTGGATCGCGTGGGTCAATCGCTGTTGTTAACATTTAAATACTCTTAAAGACTAAAACAACGTTATGGCCACCAAAACCAAATGAATCATTGAGCGCTGCAATATCACCGGAAGGCAGTGCGCGTGGCTTATCGCGCACGACATCAACAGTGACTGCAGGATCTAAATCATCGATATTTATAGTTGGAGGAGCAAGACGATCTTGCAATGCTTTAACAATAAATACAGATTCAATTGCACCGGCCCCACCTAATAAGTGGCCCGTCATGGACTTTGTAGCAGAGACTGCAACGTGATCGGCATCGGCGCCAAGGGCTGCGCGTAGAGCGTGTGCTTCAGCGATATCTCCGGCAGGCGTCGACGTTGCATGGGCATTTAAGTGGACGATGTCTTTAGTTGTTAAGCCAGCATCGCGAAGGGCGAATTTCAGTGCGCGCTGAACACCTGCGCCATCTGGATCAGGGGCTGCGATGTGATAGCCATCAGAGGTTAAGCCTTGCCCAACAATTTCACAGTAAATTCTGGCACCACGTGCACGTGCATGTTCATACTCTTCGAGAACTAGAATTCCGCCGCCTTCGCCCAAGACAAAGCCATCGCGGTTTAAATCATATGGACGAGATGCGCGCGCTGGATCATCGTTTCGAGTTGATAGCGCCTTCATTGCCGCAAAGCCCGCCATTGGCATCGGGTGAATAGCGGCTTCAACGCCACCGCTAACGACAACATCTGCACGATTATTTCGAATCATCTCTAATGCATAGCCAATTGCTTCAGCCCCTGATGCACATGCACTCACCGGAGTATGAACGCCAGCCTTTGCTTGCAGTTCCAGACCTACATTTGCTGCGGGCCCATTCGGCATCAACATTGGAACAGTGTGAGGGCTAACAAGGCGTGCACCTTTTTCGTGCAAGATGTCATACTGATCGAGCATCGTTGTTACTCCACCAATACCCGAAGCGATAACAACGCCTAAGCGCTCTTTATCTATTTCAGGTGAGCCCGCATCTCTCCACGCCTCGCGCGAAGCGATAACGGCAAACTGCTCAGATCTATCTAAGCGACGCATCTCTACGCGCTCTATCTGCTCACTTGGCTCAACGGCAACGCGTGCGGCAAAGTGGACAGGAATTGTTTGTGCCCAATCCTCAGTCAGTAATCGAACTCCACTGGTACCAGCTAAAAGCGCCGACCATGTTGTGCCAACATCACCGCCAAGAGGTGTAGTTGCACCAAGACCGGTGATAACTACACGACGGGCAGACATAAGAAAAGCCTCTACTTACTACTTAGCTGCATTGACGATGAAGTTGACGGCATCGCCAACAGTGACGAGATCAGTTACTGCCTCATCAGGAATCTTCACACCAAAGCGCTCTTCTGCAGCAACAACAACTTCAACCATGCTCAGTGAGTCAACTTCTAAATCCTCGGTGAAGTTCTTGCCCATTTCGATTGATGCAGCAGGAATTCCAGCTACTTCTTCAACGATCTCTTTTAATCCTGCTAATACGTCTGCTTGTGCAAGTGCCATTTTATTTATTCCATCCGTTAGCTGGTTTATTTTCTTCTCATCAATAGAGCGTTATTCTCTACGAAAAAAGTGATACTTACGAGTATCAGCACCCGTAAGTGGCGTAAATCTCAGGGTTTGGGGGGTAATTGCACTACTTGAGCGGCATAGACAAGGCCTGCTCCGTAGCCGATCAAGAGAGCTAAAGTTCCATGAAGTTCAGGATGTGCTTCCAGTAAGACATCCATGGCAAGTGGAATCGATGCAGCCGATGTATTTCCATTGACGCGAATATCGTCGGCAACCACAACGTGTGCAGGAATATTAATCTCTTTAGCCATTGATTCGATAATGCGCATATTTGCTTGATGGGGAATAAATGCACCTAGCTCATCGGCGCTTACACCTGCCGCCTCCAGCGCTTTGATTCCAACTTTGCTCACCGTAAAAACTGCCCAACGATAAACGGTCTGACCTTGTTGTGAAATATTTGGCCAACCAAGTTGGGCTACACCTTTATCTGGTGCATTTCTAAACTCGGTATAGGCAGGAGTTAAAATTATTGCATCACGTGAATCGGCATCTGAGCCCCACACGGATGGGCCAATAAGTGCCTCTTTACTCGCCCCGATAATTACAGCGCCTGCTCCATCACCAAAGATAAATGCAGTTGCGCGATCATCGGGATCTGTAAAATCTGAGAGTTTTTCAACACCTACAACTAAGACATTTTTAGATGTTCCGCTACGCACTAAATCACTTGCCATTGCAACTCCATAACAAAAACCAGCACAGGCCGCGCTGATATCAAAGGCAGCGGCCTTTGGATTACCTAAAACATTTATTAACTCAGTAGCAGCACTAGGGGCTTGGAATGGATAAGAGATTGTTGCTAAAATTACTGTATCGATATCGGCCATCGTTAACTTGGCACGATTGAGCGCTGATTCACAGGCCGCTTGGGCCATTGAGATTACGGTTTCATCGGATCCTGCAAAGCGACGGCTTTGAATTCCAGTGCGCTGGATAATCCACTCATCACTTGATTCGATGCGATCTACGATTTCGCTATTTGGAACAAGGCGCTTAGGGCGGTAGGAACCAACAGAGAGAATTTGGCTATTTCCCATGGGGGGAAGTTTTATGTTCATCGGTGCCTTTCTGCGAACTCGCGTGCAGCATCTACATCACTTGCACTCTTGAGTGCGAAGCTCTCGATTTCCGGTGCTGCGCGCTTGAGTAAGCCAACCAGAGTTCCGGCTGGCGCTAATTCAATCACACCCGTAACACCCATTGTTTTCAAAGTATCCATGCACAGATCCCAGCGCACGGGGTTAGCAATCTGATTGACGATTCGTGCCACGATATCGCTGCCATCACTTACAGTCAC
>WLNU01000072.1 GCA_009699645.1 Actinomycetota bacterium
AAAGTTATCTAAATGGACATCTTTTCCTAGACGAACTCATCTCTGAGCGGATAGGTTTAGAGGGTCTTAACTCAGCCTTTGATCGATTACGGGCGGGAGAAGGCTCACGAAACGTCTTGGTCTTTGACTAAGTAGCGTTTCGCGTAAGTACAAAATTCCAGACCACTTGCCGTCAACACGTGTACTGCAAGAGGTAAGGATGTATGAGATAAGGACATACCACTTACACATTAAGGGGAACATAGTGAAATTTTCAAAACTAACTAGTGGATCTGTAGCTGCAGCACTTGTTGTTGCACTTGCGATTCCAGTAGTGCAAAGTTCGTCAGCATCTGCTGCAACCGACTACTCCAAGGTCACGTCTGCCTCACAAGGTGGAGGTCTTGGACTTCTTGCGGCTGCATGTAAGAAAGAAGGACAGTTAAACGTCATCGCACTGCCCCTATATTGGGCAAACTATGGCGACATGATTAATGGTTTTAAGGCCGCTTATGGCGTTAAGATCGATGAGGCAAACCCAGAAGGTTCATCTCAAGAAGAAATTGATGCTGCTGTAACAAACAAAGGCACAAAGCGCTCACCAGATGTTTTCGATCTTGGTCTAGCTGTTGCAGTTAAGTATCTCAACACAGGAACTTATGCTCCATACAAGGTTAAAACTTGGGATAACCTCCAAGGTGCAAAGACAGTTGATCCAACTGCACAAATCACACCTAACTACTCAGGAACAATGACTATCGGTTACAGCGGAGCTCTTGGAACAATTACAAAGCTCGATGATCTTCTAGATCCAAAGTTCAAGGGCAAGATTGCTCTTAACGGAGATCCACTAGGTTCATCTGCTGCGATGAACGGTATTTACATGATTAACAAAGCACTTGGCGGAACAATGGATGATGTTTCAAAGGGTGTTGCATTCTTTGCTAAGTTGAAGGCCGCTGGTAACTTCATCAACGTAAATCCAACACAGGCAACAATCGCATCTGGTCAGACACCAGTTGTTATTGATAATGGCTACCTACAGGCAGGCGTTGTTAAGGAGTTTGCAAAGATTGGTCAAGTCTGGAAGATGTTCACACCTGCTTCAGTGGGTTCTACATACAACAGCGCGGTTTCGGCATGGGCACCACATCCAGCATGTGCGCGTCTATGGATGGAATACACACTTGGTGAAGTCGGTGCTGATGTTTGGGCAATTGGTGGAGCAACTCCAACTCTTTGGGTGCACCTACTTAAGACCAAGCGTGCATCTGCAGCTGCTATGGGATCAATTGGTAAGAGCAAGATTGTTGCAGAAGCTGCAACAGCAGCTCAGACAGCTGCTGCTCGTGCATACCTAAAGACTGCATGGCCTGCAGCTGTAGGAACAAACTAAACCTGGGTCGTCAAAAGTTGACTCAACTTCAATACAAGGGAACCGGTTCTGCCATTGGCAGGACCGGTTCTCGGTATTGGCGCAGTAAGAGTGCATATCTTGGCGCGCTTCCCTTTCTACTCTTTACTGGGGTCTTCCTTCTCTACCCAACATGGAATGTCATGTCGGGTGCCTTCAAAGATAATTATGGAGTTACAAGTACGGCCGAACTAAAAGCAGTTTTTAACTCTCCTATTGCTAGAGGTGCCTTTGGAAACTCTCTTGAAATCTCAATAAAAACAGCCATCATCGGCGCGATTCTGGGTGGTCTCTTTGCTTGGGCAATAGCCAGCGGAAAACAAGGTGGTCTCTTCTACAAGATTTCAGTAGCACTCAGTAGCGTGTTGGCCCAGTTCGGTGGTGTCATGCTTGTCTTTGCTTTTCTAGCAACCTTTGGTTTTAACGGCTTGGTCTTAACGTTTGCCACAAAGTTCTTACCTACAACTTTTCTTGCCGATGCCAGCTGGCTTTATAGCATGAATGGATTAGTCGTTCTCTATACCTTTTTTCAGATCCCTTTGATGGTCCTTGTTTTTCTACCAACTCTAGAAAACTTACAACCACAGTGGCGTGAGGCATCCGATGCCCTTGGTGGCAAGTACTACGAGTACTGGCTTCGCGTAGGAATCCCAATTCTGACCCCCTCTTTTGCAGGAGCGGCGCTTCTTCTCTTCGTTAACTCTTTTTCAGCCTATGCCACTGCAAGTATCTTGATTAACCTCGCAGATTTCCTAACTCCTCTTCAGATTGCCACAGCGCTAACGAGTGAGACTGGTGGTTCAAATCCTGCTGAAGCAAAAGTTTTATCATTTTTCATGGTGATTGTGGTCATCTTTGCTATGACCTTGTATGCCTTACTTCGACGCAACGTGAGTAAGTGGGAGCAACGTCGATGAAACAGAGGATGGGTGTAAAAATTTGGCGCTGGTCAATCATCACAGTTGTCGGCTTTTATCTCTTAGTTCCTCTCTATGCGATGTTTGATTTTTCAACCAAAGCTTATGGATTTGCGGATTCCGGTCGTTCTTTGCGAGCTTGGAAAATAATTGGATCTCAGGAGAGCCTCTTTGAGGCTGTGACACGCTCCCTCATTACCGCTTTAATCGTCATGGCAATAATCCTCTTTCTAGTTGTACCGACAGCGATTTGGGTTCAGTTGAAATTACCCCTACTTCGCCGCCCATTTGAACTTCTTTGCCTCATACCCCTAGCCATTCCTGCCATCGTTATCGTTGTAGGTATCGCGCCTTTATACCGTTGGATCTCTATAAATCTGAGTGAGTCTCCCATCACTCTGGCTGGTGTGTATTCCATGCTTATTCTCCCTTACACATATCGCTCACTATCAGCGGCCCTGGATGCCGTTGATATTCACACCTTGGCTGAGGCTGCAACTACTTTGGGTGCCGGGATTTCGCGAGTCATATTTGGAATCATCATGCCGACCATTAAAACTGGAATCATCAATGGTTCATTTATCGCAATCGCCCTTGTGCTGGGCGAGTTTACGATTTCAAACATTCTAAATTTCAAGACTTTCCAAGTTGTCATCGCTCAAATCGGACGCACGGATGGACAAGTTGCAGTTGCGGTCTCCGTTGCCTCTTTGCTATTTGTTCTAGTGCTTCTTTTACTCATCCCAAATAAAAAACGTCAAGGCACAGTCCTTGACGTTGACGTCGCCTAATAGATAAGGAGCCATACGTTGAGCTCATCAGCATATGTACAGTTAGTAGATCTTGCTAAGTACTTTGGCAAAGTCAAAGCCCTCGATGGCTTAAACCTTGATATTGCCGAAGGCGAGCTTGTGGCACTCCTTGGTCCATCGGGCTGCGGTAAGACAACTGCCCTTCGCGCCTTAGCTGGGCTACAAGAGCTAGATCGTGGAGCGATGATAGTTGATGGTAAAGATGTAACCTTTCAAAAGGCCAGCAGCCGGGGAATGGGAATGGTGTTTCAGGCCTACTCGCTCTTTCCACATATGACTGCGCGCGAAAATGTTGAGTACGGATTAAAGTTACGCGCACATAAGACCGCTGGAGATAAGCGCAAAGCTCGCTCGGCCGAACTTTTAGAGCTCGTTGGCCTGTCAACGCATGCCAACCACTATCCCTATCAACTATCGGGTGGCCAGCAGCAGCGCGTAGCACTGGCACGCGCCCTAGCAATCTCACCAAAAGTTTTACTCCTTGACGAGCCGCTTTCGGCATTAGATGCCAAGGTGCGCACACAGTTGCGCGAAGAGATTCGCCGTATTCAAGTAGAGCTCGGCACTACAACTTTATTTGTAACCCATGATCAAGAAGAGGCGCTGGGTATCGCCGATCGCGTTGGTGTTATGCGAAATGGTCAGTTAGAACAAATTGCAGCCCCTGCCGAACTCTATGACCGCCCAAAGACGGCCTTTGTCGCCGAGTTTGTTGGTTTAACTAATCCCATTGCTGGGAAAGTAAATGGTGGATCGATTGAAGTTCTTGGCGGCGTTGTAAAGACACTTCCAGGTTCGATTACATCGGGTGCCGGTATTGCATTAGTGCGCCCCGAAAGTATCGATGTCGTTGCTAGCAAATCAGGTAACGCCACTGTCTTTTCAGCCAGCTTCTTGGGTGCGACATGTCGATTAAATATCTCTATGAGTGATGGAGGCCGTGTAATTGCTCAGCTACCAAGTCCTGATGCAGTTGGTCTTGGTGCTGGTGTGAGCGTGAACGTTTCGCTATTAGATATACCAGTATTCGTGAAGGCTGCAGGATGATCTTTGGAAAAATTACGCAGCTTGAAACTTTTACAGATGAGTTCGTAGCCTTTGTTAAAGTAACTACATCTGATGGTCATATCGGTTGGGGCCAAACATCTACCTATCACGCCGATATAACCGCCCAAATCCTTCACCGGCAGATCGCTCCTTGGGTATTGGGAAAAGACGCATCCGATATTGGGGCACTTATTACTCTGGTGGAAGCGCGTGAACATAAGTTCCCTGGTAGTTATCGAGCTCGTGCAAATGCCGGATTAGATACTGCTCTGTGGGATCTGCGTGGGCGCGTTGAAGGCAAGCCTGTAGTCGAATTATTGGGTGGAGCCCCTAAGAAACTGCGCACATATGCATCTTCAATGAAGCGTGACATAACCCCGCAGCAAGAGGCCGATAGATTTGTGAAGTTGCGCGATGAGTTTGGCTTTGATGCATTCAAATGGCGAGTCGGTGCCGAATGCGGCAATGATGTTGATGAGTGGCCGGGGCGTACAGAAGAGGTTGTGCCAGTAGTTTCTCGAGCATTGGGTGATGGAGTTTCAAAGTTAGTTGATGGCAATAGTGGTTTTTCTCCCAAGCGTGCCATTGAAGTCGGTGCACTGCTAGAAGCCGAAGGTATCAGCCACTTTGAAGAGCCATGCAAATACTGGGAGCTTGAGGAGACTAAGCAAGTCACCGAGGCTCTTTCGATCGATGTAACTGGTGGAGAGCAAGATTGGGATTTAGTGACATGGCAGCGAATGATCGATATGGGCGCTGTTGATGTTCTCCAGCCTGACATTATGTATATGGGTGGCATCTGGAGAACGTTAAAAGTTGTTGAGATGGCTAGACAAGCTGGAATGCCAATCACACCGCATAGCGCAAATCTCTCACTCGTAACAATTTGTACCATGCACTTACTTGGCGCAATTGATAATCCCGGTAAATACCTTGAACTCTCTATTGAGGGCTTTGATTACTATCCATGGCAAAAAGATCTATTTTTAGGCAATCCCTTTGCAATTGAAGATGGAAAGATAGAGATTCCATCGGCACCTGGTTGGGGTGTAGAGATTAATCCTGCATGGCTGGCAAAGGCCAAGCGCCAAGTTTCAACCCTATAAAATTACAATAATAAAAAATCGGGCGTGAGAAGTAAATCTCACGCCCGATTCTTAATTACTTTTTTTACTTTGCAACGGCCTTCTTGAGCTTAGTTCCAGCGCTGACCTTGACGCCAGTGCGTGCAGGGATCTGCAGAACCGCGCCGGTTTGTGGGTTACGGCCTGAGCGTGCCGCACGTGCAACTGCCTCGATTGAGAT
>WLNU01000073.1 GCA_009699645.1 Actinomycetota bacterium
AAGATGCGAATGTAGTTCTTGCGCATCTTTCCGCTGATATGAGCGAGGACTTTATGTCCATTAGTTAGTTCCACACGAAACATTGCATTAGGTAAAGCTTCAGAAACGGTGCCTTCCATTTCGATGGCGCCGTCTTTGCTAGCCAATCTGTACCCACATCCTCTGTTAAGCCGTGAAACAAGCGAAGTTGTAGTTTAGAGGGCGGGGCAGAAATAGGGAAATCGGCCCATGTGAATTACATGCGTGTAACTCAGGCCACACCTATTCACGTTTTACGCTGAAAACCGAGCTGCCGAGCAAGATCGCAAGGCCGATAAAGACGGCCCCCGCACCTGTTGCTGCCGCGATCAGACCGGCCGCTGCCGGCACCACGAACTGACCTATTCGATTGCCCATCAAGCGGGCCGATACTGCCATTGCTCTCTCATCGGCCTGAGTTTTTTGTGAAACCAATGACATTGTTAATGGCTGCCCGATTCCTAATGAAAATCCCGCAATGAAGACAACTGCTGCTAATGAAATCGGAGTTTTTGCAAATGCCATAGCCGTACATGCTGCAACTGAAATGAGTGTGCTCCAGAGCAATAATTGATAGGTTGTAAAACGCTCACTCAAACGCCCTAAAAATAGGCGCGAAAGCATGGTCGTACCGGCGCGCAGCGCCAGAATGATTCCAACTGCATATGGTGAAAAATTATTCTCACTTCCATAAAGGGGTAAGAAAACCACCAGTACATCGGCAACGGCAGAGATTGCTAGTGAGATATAGATTGCAGCAAGAATCCCAGGTTTTCTTACTACCTTCATGGCCATCGAATATGTTCCATCCTCATGCGCCTTGCCTACAACCGATGGTTTTTCACGGCGCCAACTAATTACTGGCACGAGTGCTGCAATAGATAAAACTGCACCAAGTACGAAAGCGTTGGAGGTTGACTTGGGTAGCACGCCATCAGAGCCAGCCACTAAGGCGGCAAGAAGTGGCCCAGCTAAGTGGCCAACTGATGCACTAAATGTGTAGTAGCCAAAGTAGCGATCATTGTTTTCGCGGGGGGTACGAAGGGCGACCATCGTCTGTCCACCAATCATGCAGGCTAAATGAGCAATACCCGAAAGTGCGGTTGCGATTGCCAATAGTAATAACGAATGTGCAAAAACTAAAAACACAGAGGTAAGAATCATTGTGAAAGTTCCGGCAATAATAAATTTGCCTTCACCTAACTTTCCAACTAATCGACCGAATTGCAGTGCAAGCAGGATAGGAAAAAGTGCATAGACAGCCGCAATTAAACCAACTTGTGCAGCGTTGGCATCTAACTCAAGGGCGCGATAAGTAATCATTGGCCGCAGAACATAGATTGTTGCCTGCGTTAATGTTGAGCAGAGTAGTAGTGGCTTTGCCCACGGCAAGAGTCTTTCCGATGACATATTTTATTTCTTAACTGCGAACTTCTTCTTAAAGTTCCACACTAATGGCCCAATAATGACAAGAAATAAGAGTCCATAGATAACTTTAGGAAATCCCCCAGCGATCAAGATATGCCAGTCTCCCTGGCTAATTTGCAACGCCCGTTTGAAATAGAGTTCGGCAAGGGGCCCAAGAATTACTCCGATAATCAGTGGCGTAATTGGTACACCAAATCGGCGAAATAAAAAGCCAATCGCACCAATGACCAGGGCCACTTGTAGATCAAAGGTGGAGTTATTGAGGGCATAGGCACCCAATAATGCAAAAGTGGTGATGCCGGCATATAGATACTGATTTGGAATCTTAAGTAGCAACACCCAGAAACGGATAAGCGGCAGGTTAAGTACTAGCAGTAAGAAGTTGCCAATAAATAGAGAGGCTATCAACCCCCAGACTATTTCAGGGTTAGTTTGAAACAACATCGGGCCAGGTTGAATATTAAAAGATTGAAAGGCAACTAAGACAACGGCCGCAGTTGCAGATGTTGGTAAACCTAGAGCAAGCATTGGCACTAACACACCTGCGGCATTTGCATTATTTGCAGCCTCTGGGCCGGCAACACCCTCTATCGCACCCTTACCAAACTCGTTCTTATTCTTAGAGAGAGCTTTTTCAACGCCGTAGGATAAAAATGTTGGAACTTCAGAGCCGCCTGCAGGAATTACTCCGAGTGGAAAACCGATCGCAGTTCCACGCAACCATGGACGCCATGAGCGTTTAAAATCCGCCTTAGTCATCCAAGCCCTACCCCGTATCTCAAGGACTTGAGCCGGAACTAATGTGTGACGGCTTGCTAAATAGAGTGCTTCACCGAGTGCGAAGATCGCAACGATTACCGTTACCGTCTCAATTCCATCGATTGCATTTAAGTTTCCAAAGGTCAGACGAAGTGCACCTGACTGTAAATCTGCACCAACAAGTCCAATAACTAAACCCACAGATAATGCAACTAGGCCACGGATACGAGATGTTCCAAGCAAAGTTCCAACGGTGGTGAAGGCAAGAATGATGAGAGCTAAATAACCCGCCGGCTGAATTGTTAATGCAATCTCGGCCATTACCGGGGCACCAAATGCAAGTAGCAATGTAGCGATTGTGCCTGCAACAAATGAGCCGATAGCAGCCGTTGCAAGGGCAGCACCTGCTCGGCCGGCCTTAGCCATCTTGTTGCCTTCAAGGGCGGTGATGACAGAGCCACTTTCACCTGGAGTATTGAGCAAGATCGAGGTTGTAGAACCGCCATACATCGCACCATAGAAAATTGCAGCAAACATGATCAGTGCAGATGTTGGATTTACTGTCAAAGTTATTGGCAATAAAAGACCAATAGCCAGTGCTGGTCCGATTCCTGGCAAAACCCCTACAAGGGTCCCAAGGAAAGTCCCCAGTAAGCCAAACATTAAATTGGTAGGTGTGAAAGCGGTTTGAAAACCATCTAACAACATCGCGAAATTATTTGCCATTACTCAGAATCCCTTCAAAGAAACCTGAGGGCAGATTGATATTTAAGCCTTGAGTAAAAGCAAAATAGACAATGAGTGCAAACACGGTGCTGATACCTAAATCCTTAAGGGGTCTGCGAGATCCAAAGCCGTAAGCCACACCCCAGAAACAAACTATGGCTGCAACGATATATCCAGCGATCTCAAGCAAAATAACATGTAATGCAATGGCAGTTGCAACTATAAGCATGGTTTTTAGATTTAGCGGTGTAAATGGATCACCTGGCAAATCCCCATCAGGTGTTCCATAATTTCCACGAAGTACATTAAAAATTAAAGCTAGACCGACTAAGGATGCAAACGCTGCAACCATGTAAGGAAATGTCTGGGGACTAACTATTGAATTGCCTTGCGGGATATCCATCTTCGAGGTATCCCATGCTACGAAGAGACCAAGCAAGAAGAGAGAGCCCGCAAATGCGAGCTCTCCCTTTCCTTGCTTAGAGATCTTCTGAAGAATCAATTAGATTCCAAGACCCTTCATGACTGCATTAATTTCTGGAATGTGCTTTTCAAGGAATGCTTTAAAAGCACTACCTGCTGCGAACTCGTTATCCCAGTTGTTCTTTACAAGTTGCGCCTTCCATGAAGGGGAGATATGCATGATGTCGATAACCTTGATGAAGTTAAGGCGATCGGCCGCTGAAATATCGGCAGGTGCCATGATTCCACGCCAGTTTCCATAGACAAGGTCATACCCTTGTGAAACAAAGGTCTTTCCCTTAAATCCAGTGAGTGACTTAGCCGATGAAACACCAAGTACGCGTAGCTTTCCAGAGGCCACAAAGGCGGCAAACTCAGATGAACCTGAGATTCCAACCTGGGTAGAGTTACTCAGAACTGAAGTAATAACTTCTGGTCCACCGGAGAAGACAACATAATTCAACTTAGTTGGATCGATTCCTGCTTTTTGTGCAAGTAGACCGATTACCTGATGATCGATTCCGCCCTTGCTGCCGCCTGCGATAGCAACACCGTTTGGCTTAGCCTTTAAATCATCCATCAACTGAGTGAGTGTGCGGTACTTAGATGATGCAGGAACAACAATCGCATCATATTCGCGCAAAACTTTAGCTATCGGAGTTGATGATAGGAGATTGAGTGGAGATTTATTTGAGTACATGCCACCTGTTAGTGCGATTCCAACAACTAAGGCAGCCTCGGGCTTACCCTTAATCTCCTGGAAAGCTCCAAGACCAACAGAGCCACCAGCGCCTGGCTTAAATGTAGATGTGTACTCTGAAAGAAGTCCTTCGGCTTTAAGTGTGTCACTGATTGCATTACTTGTTAATGAGTATCCACCTGGGTTAGCAGGAACGGTCCAGTCAATGTTCTTAAGAGCTTTAACGTCTTTGTACCACCACTTATTCGTTCCTTTATATGAGCCGGTCTGAACAACCAAGCAGGTTAAATCTGTTCCATCGACTCCGCGACCTGCAGCGGTTTTACCAACCGATGCCGCTGTGCAGTCATCGCCAATGTTGGCTTTAACGGCCGGCTTAACTGCCGCCTGCGAAACTCCTGCGCTGCTAGCCAATAATGCGGCAACTGCGAGCGCAGCACCAGCACGTACAATAATCTTCATTGATTTCTCCATCGTTTAATCCCCCGAGGGTGAGGGCTAGGTGTAATTTACTCGAAAAAATCAGGATTTATACTTCGAGGAATGTTACAGAGCGGTAACTTTTAGAGCAGATCCGAGATTTCTACGCCTAAACGCCCCAATTGGGCCTTGCCACCATCCAAAGTGGTGAGAACAAATGGCTTGCCATCAGGGCAGATCGCATAGGAATGCTCGAAGTGGGCACCGCGAGAGCCATCAACGGAAACCACTGTCCACTCATCACTTAATACCTTGGTGCGCTCTGATCCGCGCGTAATCATCGGCTCGATAGCTAAAACTAATCCGGGGGCAATCTCTGGGCCTTGGCCTGCCTTACCAAAGTTTAAAACATGGGGCTCTTGATGCATCTCAGTGCCGATTCCATGGCCACCATATTCACGCAAGATTCCATACTTGCCTTGTGAATTTGTGTACTGCTCAACTGCATAACCAATGTCAGTTAACTTGGCACCGTTTTTACCGGCGGCAATCCCACGCCACATTGACTCTTCACAGACATCCATGAGTTTTTGATCATCGGCACTTACTGCTCCAACACCGATTGAAAAGGCTGCATCACCATGCCAACCATCAATAATTGCACCGCAATCAATAGATACAACATCACCATCATTGATAATTCGAAATCCTGGAATTCCATGCACAATCTCATCATTGACTGATACGCAGATCACTGCTGGAAAGCCGTGGTAGTTTAAAAAGTTTGAGGTTGCTCCACCGCGCTTGAGAACTGCAGCAGCGATTACATCGAGTGCATCGGTCGTCATTCCAGGCTTTATTGCCTCACGTATCGCCCCATGAATCTGTGCAACAACTAAGCCGGCACGGCGCATAATCCTTAGCTGTTCAAGGGTTTTAATCTGAATTGCCATCAG
>WLNU01000074.1 GCA_009699645.1 Actinomycetota bacterium
CCCCATACGCGGTCGATTAACTGCGAACGTGTTAGAACGCGTCCAGAGTTGCGCATTAAGAACTCAAGGAGTTCGAACTCCTTTAATGGAAGTGCTATCGGGTTTCCATTAATTGATGCCTGGTGACGGGCGGTATCTAATCTGATTGGTCCGACGCAGATTACTTCGAGATCACCTTGTAACTCTGTATCTGATATTCCACGGCGAAGAACGGCCTTGATACGAGCTATTAACTCACGTGAAGAGTATGGCTTGGTTACATAATCATCGGCGCCTAGCTCTAGGCCAACAACCTTATCAATCTCTGCATCTTTAGCCGTTAACATAATGATTGGTACCTGCGAGGTTGTCCGAACTCTTCGACAGACTTCAACGCCAGAGACCTCAGGAATCATCAGATCTAGAAGAATTAAATCTGCGCCCTCTTTTGCAAAAAGATCGAGTGCTGTACGACCATCTTCGGCAACAGCAACTTCAAATCCCTCTTTCCCAAGCAAGAACGCTAAAGCCTCGGAAAAAGAGGACTCATCTTCAACAATAAGAATCTTTGTCATTGTGGGCTCTCAATACTTGCTTCGTAGATAGGTAATCTGAGTGAAAAAGTACTACCCACGTTTTCTACACTCCACACAGTGACTTCACCACCATGTTTAGCGGCAACATGTTTAACGATTGATAGTCCAAGTCCGGTTCCGCCTGTTTGACGAGATCGTGCCGGGTCGACTCGATAGAAGCGCTCAAAGATTCGATCCTGTTCAGACTCTGAGATTCCGATTCCTTGATCGCTAACTGCAATATCAATGATTGATTCAGTGAGACTTGTTGAGACTGAAACTTTTGTTGCCTCAGGTGAGTAATTAATGGCATTTTCAATTAAGTTATGAATGGCCATTATGAGTTGGTGGCGATCTCCAAGGACTATTGCGGTGGTTGATTCAGGATAAGTGACTACGATATTGCGATTGTCTGCAGATATTTGGCATTGATCAATAGCTTCACGGACTACATACTCAACTCCAACTTCTTGGGCAAGTTGCAAAGGATCTGAATCTTGCACACGCGATAAGTTGATAATTTCCTGCACTAAATCAGTCAAGCGTTTTGCTTCAGACTGCATTCGAGTTGCGAATTTAACAACTGAAATAGGCTCATCTTTTGCTCCCAGTACAGCCTCACTCAAAAGTGAGAGTGCTCCGATTGGAGTTTTAAGTTCATGAGAAATATTGGCAACAAAATCACGTCGAATATCATCTATTCTTTGTGCTTCACTCTCATCACTGAGCAGTACCAAGACGAGATCTCCTTCTGTTAATGGAATTACTGTGACCGTTAACTCATGTCTTCCTTCACCGATAGGTCCTCGAGGAATCTCAATCACTCCGACCTGCTTTGTATTATTTCGGCGCACTACGCGCACGAGTGCAAGTAACTCTGGGCTCTGGATTTTCCCATCTTTGAGAACTCCAAGTTGATCAACGCTAGAGGTCATAAAAATTGGAATCTCCCCATTGGCCAGAACTAGGGCGTGACCACCGAGCTGATTGAGGGTTTGAGTGAGCATTTCGGGAAGTTCGCGCTCGGGTGTTTGCGCCGAATCGACTCGCCGAAACTTCATGTGCGCACTCTATCTCTCCTCATATCGAGCGGTTTGCTCGTTCACCTTGCGTTCACCTAAGCGTCGGGATTTATTCATGCTTGCCACCTAGGTTTTCGCCATGGCACTTATACGCTCAGTTTTCCAGGATGAACTAGATGGCGTCTCACAGTCTTTGGTTGATTTAACTGAAATGGTTGCGCACTCGATTTTTAAGGCAACAACATCGGTTTTAACATCTGACCTTAAATTAGCTGAAGAGGTCATTGCAACCGATGATCACATCGATAACTTTCAACATGATCTCGATGCTCGCATCATCGACATTATCGCTCGTCAACAGCCAGTGGCATCTGATCTTCGTGCGCTCGTAACAGCTCTGCGAATGAGCGCCGATCTTGAGCGCATGGGGGATATGGCACATCACATCGCGAAAATCTCTCGTCTTTGCCATCCAGATTCTGCCGTTCCAACTGAACTAACCCCTGTTTTCCAAGCAATGGGCAGCGCGGCTGAAAAAATTACAAATAAAACTGGAACCGTTATTGCTACACGCGATACCGAAATGGCCCTTGAGGTTGAGCGCGATGATGATGAAATCGACAAGTTGCACCGCCAATTGATTGGCACGTTAGTTGATCCAAAATGGCCACATGGTGTTGAGACTGCAATTAATTTAACGTTACTTGGTCGCTACTACGAAAGATATGCTGATCATGCCGTTTCGGTATCACGGCGAGTGTATTTCTTGGTTACAGGAAAGTACGCGTAACTATTCGTGAGTATCCAAGAAATCGCTATTCCAGCTCCACGTGCGATTACCACCGAGCCTCGTCGCTCTGACAAGGTTTTCCGTGGCGTTGTGACTGCTGGTGGACTGTCATCGCTATTGCTTCTGGGTTTGATTGCACTTTTCCTTGGATACCGAGGCTTCGAAATTTTGCGCCAAGAGGGAATTGGTTTTATTACCCACTCTGATTGGTCTATCGCAACAGACGATGCGGGCAACGTTATTGAAAGCCACTTTGGTTTAGCGGCAATGCTCGTTGGCACAATTCTATGTTCGCTCATTGCCGTCGTAATCGCGCTCCCAATCTCAGTGTTTTGTGCCCTATTTCTCAACTTTTATGCACCTGTGTGGCTTAAGCGAGTTCTAGTGACCGTCATCGACATGATGGCAGCATTTCCATCTATCCTCTTTGGAATTTGGGGCTTCTTAGTTCTCATGCCTAGTGTTGAGTATTGGGCCAAACTCTTGCACCGCTACCTGGGCTTTATCCCCGTATTTGATATGCAGGTTCCAGTCTTTACGCGCTCTCCATTTATTGCTGGCGTTGTTTTATCAATCATGATCATTCCAATTATTACTTCGGTTTCACGTGAAATATTTTCACAGGCCCCACTTGATCGTATTCAAGCAGCATATGCACTCGGTGCTACTCGTTGGGCGATGATCAAAGCCGTTGTTATTCCGCATGGACGAAGTGGCGTTATCGGCGGTGCAATGCTCGGACTTGGCCGTGCGCTAGGTGAAACAGTTGCAGTATTTACTGTTTTAAATATTGTTTTCCAAATTAATTGGCAGATGTTGCTGGGTGCAGGTGGAAACGTTGCCTCACTGATTATTTTAAAGTTTGGTGATGCAAGCCCTTATGAAATCAAGGCACTTATGGCAGCTGGATTAGTTTTGTTTTTACTTACTTTAGTTGTCAACGGTCTAGCTAATTTGATCGTAAAGACAACTGGAAAGTCGGGGAGATGAGCAGCGCGGTTACTGCAGTACCAACGAAGCCTTGGAAGCCCTCACACCAAGAGCGGGCAAGTGATATTGCTATATTCCTTTTTGCAATGGCTACTTCATATGGCCTAGTTTTAGCGACTCCCATGAAAGGCAAGCTCGCCTACTTTGGATGCTTTTTTCTAGCCTATGCCTTTTTGACTTCAGTGTTTAAAGCAAGACAACGTGGAAGTGCTGCTGCTAAAGATGCACTAGTGAATTCACTTGTTGCAATCGGGGCGATTGTTACTGTGATTCCAGCAGCGAGTATTTTGGCGACAGTAGTTAAAAAAGGCCTACCAGGCATCAGTTTTGGCCTCTTTACCCACGACATGGCACTTGCAACCCCGACAGATCCACTTAACAACGGTGGGCTTTTACATGCCATCACTGGAACACTCATACTTGTTGCAATTGCGCTCATCTTTAGCGTGCCCATTGGTATTTTAACTGCACTGTATTTAACTGAGATTAAAGGTCGTTTCACTAACCCAATCCGCTTCCTTGTCCAAGCGATGAGTGGTGTTCCATCAATTGTTGCAGGACTTTTTATTCTCTCTGCGATCTTGTATCCCATTACAAAGGCTTACTCAGGTTTGATGGGCTCACTCGCTCTAACAATTTTAATGATTCCAACCATTGCAAGAACATCTGAAGAAGTATTGAATCTGATTCCCAATGAATTGCGCGAGGCTGGTACCGCCCTCGGTGGAACCCAATGGCGCACAGTTGCCATGATTGTCTTGCCAGCTGCTAAAAGTGGTCTGGTGACGGCGATAATTTTAGGCGTTGCACGTATCGCTGGTGAAACTGCGCCAATTCTCTTACTCACTGGCGGCGGCGACAGAGTAAATCCCAACGCCTTCAACGGACCAATGGGCTCACTGCCCTATTACATCTGGAAATCTTTCAATGCAGGATCCCCAGAGGCGATTACTCGAGCATGGGCTGGTCTATTAGTTCTAGTTGGTTTGGTCTTAATTCTCTTTACTCTGGCACGTTTCTTAGGCTCTAGAAAGGCTGCCAAATGACAACATCACCTGAAAGCGAGAAGGAAAAAATGGATACACATGTTAAGCCAAGTTCATTAGCGAGTGTTGCACAGGCTAAGCCCATTAAAACCCCTGGACTTCGCGCCATGGGCACTGGTCTTGAAACCCGTGGTGTTCATGCATGGTTTAGCAAGAACCACGTGCTTTCAGATATCTCACTTGATTTTGCCGCAGGAACTGTAACTGCATTAATTGGCCCATCTGGCTGTGGAAAATCAACGTTTATCCGCACTATTAACCGCATGCATGAGTTCATTCCAGGAGCTGCCATGGCGGGAGAGGTTTTACTCGATGGAAAAGATGTCTATGCACCTGGTACCGATGTCACAAAGATTCGTCTTCAAATCGGTATGGTCTTTCAAAAACCAAATCCATTTCCATCGATGACAATTGGTGAAAATGTTTTATCAGGTCTAAAACTTGCCCAGATTAAAGTAGAGAATAAAGATGAACTGCTGGAAGAGTCTTTAGAGCGCGCCGGGCTCTGGAGTGAAGTAAAGGATCGCTTAGGTGCTCATGGTGGATCACTATCGGGTGGACAGCAGCAGCGTTTATGCATCGCTCGCGCTCTGGCCGTGCGCCCACAAGTTCTTTTAATGGATGAGCCATGTTCGGCTCTTGATCCGGGTTCTACCCTTCGCATTGAAGAGACGATCCGTCACTTATCTGACACCATGACAATCATTATCGTTACCCACAATATGCAGCAAGCTGCCCGTGTATCTGACTACACCGCCTTCTTCCTATCCGATGGCGGCCCAGGACAGATGATCGAAGTTGCGCCAACAAGTGAGATCTTTTCCAGACCGCAAGATCAACGTACAGAGAACTACGTCACCGGTCGCTTTGGCTAATCATTAACCTGCTGTTCATCTAAGCGTTGGACTGCGTTTAGGTATTAAAGCCATTTCGTTAACCTAAAAACCATAAGTTTCCTCTGTAATTCAAGCCATCACCAATAAAAGGGGAATACATTGAGAATTTCAAAGCTCGCGAAGGTTGCAACTATTGCACTCGCGTTTGGTTTAGTA
>WLNU01000075.1 GCA_009699645.1 Actinomycetota bacterium
ATTCCCTCAGTGGTCGTGAGTGTGTTGGAGCAGATGTTTGCGCATACGGGCATCAATGTTTTGCAGCCATTGCAAAAACTAAAGCTCAAAGCGCTGATGTTGTAGTCACCAATCACACTTTGCTAGCGATCGAAATTGTCGATTCACATCCGATCTTGCCCGAACGTGATGCCGTTATTTTGGACGAGGCACACGAGTTTATGGATCGCACAACGCAGGCTGTGACTGAGGAGTTAACCGGCCCTCGCGTTTCACGAGCAGCTGCAATGGCGCGCAAACATTTGCCAGGAAAGTTATCGGATGCTTTTACTAAAGCCGCTGATGCTTTTGACGATGCAATGGACGAGTACGGCCAAAGCGTGAAATTTGATACTTCACTCCAAGGGCGGTTGAGCGAACTTCCTTCTGCTCTGGAGTCGCCTATCCGTAAAGTCCGCGAAAGCGCACAAGCGATTATGCAATCCATTGGGGCCGATGAAGAGATTATTGATTCTGATGCGATTGCCGAGCGAGCCCGAGTAAAGGGAGCAGTGAATGAAGTATCAACAACAGCGGCGAAGTTACTTAAATTAGGTGTGGGGCAAGTGCTTTGGTATGAACCAACTTTTTCTACTTTGCACCTTGCCCCTTTAAGTGTTTCCTCCGTGCTTCGCAACAATTTACTCACCAAGACACCTGTCATCGCAACATCTGCAACTTTGACAGTGGGTAAAGGCTTTGATGCAATGGCTAGAAATATTGGATTCGTTGTCGGCGATGATGCAGATACAGAGATTGAAGATGGCGATTTAGATCCGGCCAATGTGCAGATGCTCGATGTGGGATCACCATTTGATTTTGCGAATCAAGGAATGTTGTATCTGCCTAAACATCTTCCTGAACCGGGCAGAGATGGACCGAGTATTGAAGCGTTAACTGAGTTGGGCGAGTTAATCGATGCTGCAGGTGGACGCACCTTGGCGCTCTTTTCATCGTGGCGTGGAGTTGAAGCAGCGGATGCGCACTTACGTAAAGTATTGGCCGAGTTACCCATCAAGATTATTACGCAAAAACGGGGAGACGCTGTTGGTCCACTTGTTGAGCGCTTTGTTAAAGATGAGACATCCATCCTTCTGGGAACGTTGAGTTTGTGGCAGGGCGTTGACGTTCCAGGTGCTGCATGCATTTTGGTAGCAATTGATCGGATTCCATTTCCACGCCCTGATGATCCCGTCATGTCAGCGCGTGCTGCCGAAATTGATGCAGAAGGTGGAAGTGGATTTATGCAAGTTTCACTTCCTCGCGCGGCCTTAATGCTGGCGCAAGGCACGGGACGCTTAATTCGATCAGAGGAAGACCGTGGCGTCGTTGCGATTTTGGATTCACGAATTGTGACCAAAAGATATGGATCAACGCTTCTCAATTCGATGCCACCGTTGTGGCGTACATCCGATGCTGCTGTTGTTAAAGAATCACTTGCGCGATTAGCGCAGAGTTTTGACGAAAAATAGAACGCTTATAGTGAGTTTTCCTTCTACTTACTGACGTGTGCTTAAAAGAGTGTGTGTAAAACCGCTTTTACTGTGGGCCACGATGCAGCGAAACTTGGATGTAACAACATAGAGTCGACGCGGCTCCATTCAACCCAACGTAACTCTTGGGCTTCAGAATTCATATGATGAGGGATAAGTAGCGGTGTAGCGCTTGCAATAACAGTGTCATAGCGCCAATCGCCGTGATCGTCTGTATGTGTCTGCATGACGCGAAGATGTTCGGGCTCGATGCCGCATTCTTCTACTGCCTCTCGTATGGCAGCTTCTACAGGAGTTTCGTGCGAATCACGGGCACCTCCTGGTATTCCCCACGTATCACCATTGTGAACCCATTCGGAGCGATGTTGTAAAAGAAGAGATTGATTTCGGACCATCAGAAGTCCTGCTGCACCGTGTAAGCCCCAATGTTTACCGCCGCAATGGCAAGAAACCCAACCATCACCATCGCGCGCAACCATGGTTCTACTTTAGACCGTGAACTGAACTCTTTCCACAGGTATCACGTCGTGTGACTTCAGAGGTTTTGGGCGCTCGTAGGCTCGCACGATGTCGCACTCATCATCGAGAAAACCCCACACCAGACTTTTCATCACCGGCGCCCTTATTTGTCCAGTAATTATTGTGCCTTCGCTTATTCGGCCGATTCAAGCTTTTGCTCTTGATTGTGTAGATACAGCTTGCCTCAATGTGTATACGCAAAATGGAAAAATAATTATTGAAGGGCAAAAAGGTTTCGGCAAAACTTCACGGCCTTCTGCAAAACCTCTGATAAAGAAATCATTAAAGCCATATGTAAAACCTTCGCCAAAGCCTCTATTTACGCCTCGGAAGTCAACCACGCCACCAACAGTGAAGCCCTATATTGCGCCCGCACCAAGGAAAAAAGTAGTCCGAAAAGTTGTTGTGAAAGCAACGCCAAAAGTTTCGCCCAGTACCGCAATCTCACTGAATGATCGACTAGAAAAACTCTTACCCACAGGTGCAATCGCCCGTCAGCCTGCAACTGGTGGGCTAGTCAACGTGCCCATCATTTATTGGGCTGACCTACCGAGTTTTTTTACTTCTCAAGTCGCAATTATTGGAGAAGTAATTGATGTGACGATGCGCCCATCGTTTTTGTGGAGTTATGGAGATGGCACTTTCTTTGCGACTACTAAATTTGGCGCGCCTTTCCCCAGTAAAGAAATCTCACATACCTACAGCCATGCGGGGACATATGTCGTCACCATGTTGGCAACCTGGGGAGGAACCTGGACTCACAATGGAATAACGCGCGCAATCACTGGTGAAATTCGCAAACTATCGGTGGCGACCGTGCGTATTTCCACTGCGAATACACCCTTGAGTTCGTAAATAAATCAAGGCAGAGCTTTCTCCACAGGGTCCTCGCAACATAGGTAAAAATGTTGCCTCGACCCACAATCCTTTGCAGTTATGACAACACTGACATCTCCGCACGATCTCATCGCAGCTATTCCATTTCTCATCGGATATCACCCAACGAATTCTTTAGTTCTTGTTTCTCTCAAAGACGATTGCGTGGGTCTGGCAATGCGCGTTGATTACCCCGCACTTTCATCAATCGGGCGATCAGAAGAACCCTATGAATCACTCGTCAAGCACTTGGTTCGCGAAGGCGCTGAAAGCGCACTGGTTGTCGCATACGTTCCCGACGATCGATCCGATGGCGAAGAGGTACTCAATGCCATCGCGAATTCACTACTTAAATCAGAAGTAGATCTGCGCGAGTCACTTCTCATTTACAAAGGTCGCTTTCGTTCGGTGTTGTGTAACGACATGCAATGTTGCCCACCAGAGGGAACTGCCTTAAAGGAAATCGCAACATCCAGAGTTGCAGTCGAGCAAGTTGCTCAAGGAATCATGATGCCACTTGATGACATTGCATCACTTATTGCTTCGCTGTCATCGTTACCGCTGGCAACTAATGTAGATTTCATGAACCGAGTAAAAGATTTTTGTGTAGATGCGCAAAGCCCCACCCTTGCTGCAGATCAAAAAGATGGCGCTATCGCTGTTTTAGATCTCATGTCACGGTTTATTGCAGGAACAGTGGGAAACAATATTGGCGGGGATCAAGAACTCTCGGCACGAGTCATCGGTCGCCTCAGTGATATTCAAGTGCGCGACTTTGCACTTGGTTCCCATGATGCTCATACTCTCGAAACCTACGCCGTGATGTGGCGATACTTGATGCGCATTGCACCATGTGGGTATATCGCGCCTCTCGCATCGCTATTGGCAGCAGTGTCGTACGAGAGTGGAGCAGGTGCGTTGGCGCAACATTGCATTGACCGCGCGTTGGCAGATAATGGCGGGTATTCATTAGCCACTCTCTTGCGCAGAGTATTTAGCGCAGGGTGGCCTCCTGAGGCATTTGCGACGTTGCGAGCAGAGCTGCACCCTAAAGTCTGCGCTTCGCTCTTTGATCGTTAATTTTTGTCATTGGCCACCTATCGCGTAGAATTATCGCTAGGTCACGAGTTCTAGGTTCCAGCCCCGGCTAACTAGACGGCAACCCTCCATCGCGGCGGGGTGCTCCGGGTGAAGACCAGGTTGATAGTTTTTAACTATCGGCAAGCGCGAAAGGCTTCACATGGTTTCACCTACGCAAGCACCGAAAACACCACCGCCCTTTAATGGCGTCACTGGAGCATGGCTTGAAACGCATGAACCTGGAGATCGTAGATTTCTTTCTATTGGCGCACTCGCATTAGAAAATGGCGAAGTTCTCGAGGATGTCGCTATCTGCTATCAAAGCTGGGGCACTCTTAACAAAGATGCATCGAATGCAATTTTAATTAATCATGCGTTGACTGGCTGGTCAGATGTACCTGGTTGGTGGCCATCGATGGTGGGACCTGGACTTCCATTTGATACAGATAAATATTTTGTTGTGTGCCCCAACGTTATTGGTGGCTGTCAAGGAAGTACTGGTCCTTCCTCTATTGCTCCTGATGGAAAACGTTATGGTTCTCGATTTCCTACAATCACCATTCGAGACATGGTCGATGCAGAAGTTGCATTTAGCAATGCGCTGGGAATTAAGAAATACCTTCTATCTGTCGGGCCATCACTGGGGGGAATGCGCGCACTTGAATGGGCTGTGCAATTTCCAGAGCGCGTTGGTGCAATCTGCACGATCGGATCCTCAGCTGTTGCAACGGGTGACCAAATTGGAACGGCATCGATTCAGATTCGTGCAATAAAGTCAGACCCACATTTTCACGGTGGAGATTATTACGACCAAGAACGCGGCCCCAACGAAGGGCTGGGAATTGCTCGCCGAATTGCTCATTTGACGTATCGCACCGAAGCGGAGATGGATGTTCGATTTGGTCGCGAACTTCAAGGAGATGACACGGGTCGTTATGCGGTGGAGTCGTATCTCGATCACCAGGCAGGCAAACTTTCAGCCAGATTTGATGCCAACACCTATATTTGTTTAACCGAGGCCATGAACTCTCATGACATTGGGCGAGACCGCGGGGGAGTTGCTACTGCCTTGGCCTCCATCACCGTGCCGGTCATCATTGTCTCCATTGATACGGACCGACTTTTCCCTCCACGGCTCCAAGCCGAAATTGCAGAGCTCGTTCCTCGTGCACATGAACTGGTCACTTTGTCCTCACCTTTTGGCCACGATGGCTTTCTCGTGGAAGTAGAGGCGGTAGGAGAGGTCATTCGTAAGGCTCTCAGCCTGGGGTAGAGAGTTTGGGGGGCAAAATCTAGCTCTCGATGTGCATTTACCCCTGTGGATAATTTATAATATAGCCATCGCTTCTTCGCGATTAATCGGATAGAGATTAATCGGTGAAGTCAAAACAAAGGACTCTTGTGGCCTCTCTTAGTGCGCTCAAAAATA
>WLNU01000076.1 GCA_009699645.1 Actinomycetota bacterium
CAGATTTTGACTATCCATATGGCCAAAGGCGCCGAATGGGATCTCGTTGCAGTGCCAGGTTTAGCCGAGGGAACCTTCCCTGGAAATAATACAAGTGATCCTGATAACTGGTTAAAGAATGAGAAACATATTCCCTTTGCACTACGTGGGGATGCCGCAGAGCTGCCAGTGTTTTCTCTGCATGGAATAAGTAAAAATAGTGAGGCTGCAAAGGCGATTAAAGAGTTTGGTTCCCGTTGTGTTGAAAATATTAAGATGCGCGAAGAGATGCGCCTGGCATACGTTGCAGTAACTCGTGCCAAATCACATCTAATCTGCACAACATCACGCTGGCGAGATGGCAGTAAATCTGTTGAACCAAGTGAGATTTTCTATTTGATCGCTGAAGTCGCAAGTGCACTCGGTGGGCCGATGATTTCAGATACTCCTGCACCTGATGATGGTGCTGAAAATCCAACGCTTGAAAATCCAATCACAGCAATCTGGCCCGTTGATCCACTAGGGGAAAGACGTAGCGCATTCGATGCGGCAATTGTGCAAGTTAATGAGAGCGCAGCTCATTCATTGGGCCAGGCTAATGATTCCGAAATCACTTCATGGATAGATGATGCACAAGCATTAATTAACGAATATAAGCAACGTGCAAATAACCAGATACAAGTTGCATTACCACCCCGGCTTTCAACCTCCACACTCGTTGCACTCCATAGCGATCCTCAAGAGTTAGCGCTTAACATTCGCCGCCCAATGCCCCGCGGGCAGGATCAATATTCACGTCGTGGCACAGCATTTCACTTATGGGTCGAACGCCAGTTCACTGATGCCGCTACTTTATTTGGTGATGAGTATTTAGATTACTTAGATCCACTCGATGATGATTCACAGTTAGAGGATCTTAAGAAGGCATGGTTATCAAGTGAGTTTGCCTCCCGCTCGCCAGTGCGCGTTGAGGTTCCCTTTGAAACCACTATCGCTGGCGTATTAATCCGCGGCCGAATCGATGCCGTGTATGCAACCCCCACTGGCTTTGAGGTTGTTGACTGGAAGACTGGATCTGGGCACTTAGGTCAATCTGCCGCTGTGCAGTTGGCAATGTATCGATTGGCCTGGGCCAAGTTATCGGGTGTCGATATTTCAACCGTGAGCGCGGCATTTCACTATGTACCAACCTCAGTTACCGATCGTCCATCTGATTTACTCGACGAAAGTGCGCTTATCGCCTTGATTTCAAGGATACAAGAGGCGAGTTAATTAACGTCGACTTCGATCTGCAGGGCTAAGTGATCACTAATTCCTAAGTGTGGGTATTGCAGATGTCTAACATCATCACGTCGAAGTTTTTGTGAAAGAATAAAATCAAGCTGAAGTTTTGGATACCAGCTTGGAAATGTTCGCTGGGCGGCTAGAGAGCGCCACTTAAATCCTCCTACAAAAAACGCAAAGGGGATGTTCATATCGCCCACAATCAAAATCTTAGATTGATCACTTACGCCTAAGGTATTTGCCCATCGCTTAATTTTTATTAACTGTGCAAAGTTAAAAAATGGAACAAAGGAGAGATGGGTATTTATGATTAACCAGCCATTATCTAAAATCGCAGCCAGAGCACTACGAGGATGATCGCGCACATAAACACGTTTCATCTTTCCATCTACTGGAAAGGCCATTAAAACTCCAATGGGAGATCCTTTAAAATCTAAACGATGCCATGAGAGAACAGGAATCTTTGAAACCATACCGATTCCATATCCGGCAAGTGCAACCTCGCTCTTATCTGTCACAACTTTGAGATCGTTATTATTTAGATTACGCCAATCATCATCGGGTGAGCCCATAAGTGATGGTGCAAATGCCCAGTGCGCAGCGCCCATCATCGCTGCAATTTTTCCCACTTGATTATGGCTGCCTGAGCGCTCCAAAAAATAATCGACCTCCTGAAGTGCGATCACATCAGTTCGTAATTGGGCGATTTGTGCACGTAGAAGTGCCCCGTTATCGGCCGCCGGATCAGGTGGGATGGCCTCTGCATGCAGCAGATTCCACGATGTTATGCGCATGGGGCGATGCTAGTAGTCTGACTCCTCACATGAGCGCTCGAAACCAATCACTCTCACCCATCGATCGTGCAAGCGAGATACGTAGCGATGCGGCTGCGTTGGCCCTGCTCTGGCGCTCGGCGCAAATAATTCCGATTCTTGATAGTCATATTGGCGCTAATAATGGCCGGATCCGATTCTTAGATGCCGAAAACGTTGAGCTTTTATTGAGCACTTTTGAATCCGGTGAGCGATATTTTCTTGGCCAATCTCGCGATGGAGGCCAGGCCTATTTTGCATGGCGTACATCGTGGATTAATGAGCCAAGTGATGAGGCAGTTAAGTTCGAAGGCTTTCGAACCCTGCGCGAAGTTGGCGGGGATTTAGATGAGGTTGAACTCACACTTGCTATGCATGCAGTGGGTTTAAGTAATTGGCATGCAACCCATCCACGTTGTTCGCGGTGTGGTGGTGAAACAGTTAGTGATCTAGGGGGAAGTGTCCGTGTCTGTGTTGCAGATTCTTCTCAGCATCATCCACGCACAGATCCAGCCGTCATTGTTTTAGTTAAAGATGGCGCAGATCGGATCTTGCTTGGCCACCAAGAAATCTGGCCAGAGAAACGCTTTTCAACATTTGCCGGTTTTGTCGAACCCGGTGAGTCTTTTGAAGAGTGCGTATCGCGTGAAGTCTTTGAAGAGGCAGGCGTGTACTGCAACGATATTAATTATTTAAGGTCACAGGCTTGGCCATTTCCAGCATCGGTCATGATCGCATTTGAAGCCATTACCGACCATCCAGATAAAGCTAAAGCAGATGGTGTTGAGATAACCCAGATTCAATGGTTTTCACGCCAAGAGATGAAGTTAGCTATTGCCAGCGGGGATTTACTCCTTCCGCCAATGATTTCAGTTGCGCGCAAAATGATTATGGGTTGGTACACCGCCCATGATGGATTCACCGCAGATGATTTAACGGGCGGGGAGGCCTGGAGACCGTGAGTAACGATCTTCGCGCAGAAGAGATACTTGAGGCGCTAGATAACGATCAAAGGGCAGTTGCAGTTGCTACTCGTGGACCAGTCTGTGTTATCGCAGGAGCGGGTACCGGAAAAACCCGCGCAATCACACATCGCATCGCCTATGGCGCAGCAATTGGAACGATGGATCCACATAAAGTATTAGCACTTACATTTACCGCCCGCGCCGCGGGTGAGATGCGCATGCGCCTTCGCTCTTTAGGTGTGCCGGCCGTTGCCGCTCGCACGATTCACGCCGCAGCACTTAAGCAGCTCACTTTTTTCTGGCCACAAGTCTTTGGTGGGCGCACGCCTGATCTGATTACAACTAAGACAAGCTTTATCACCGAGGCGATTAAGCGCGCCGAATTAACTGGCGAACTATCGATTACATCGCGGGATTTAATCCGCGATATCGCATCGGAGATTGAATGGGCCAAGGTCTCACAGGTTGCGCCATCGGATTACTTATCTGAGCTTGGCAAGCGTCCAACTAAGCCACGGATAAACGCCGAACAAATCGCTAAGGTCTATACGGCTTATGAATCAGTAAAGCAACAAGAGCGCGCAATGGATTTTGAGGATGTACTACTGCTAACGACGGCGATGATCGAGCAAGAGCGCGAAGTGCGAGAGCGTGTGCACGATCAATATCGATTCTTCACAGTCGATGAATACCAGGATATTTCACCTCTGCAGCAGCGCTTGATTAACGCTTGGCTAGGCTCGCGCCAAGAGATCTGTGTCGTGGGCGATCCTGCTCAGACAATCTACTCTTTTGCAGGTGCAACACCGGTTTTCCTTAACTCCTTCACTCATCGATTTCCCGAGGCCGAAGTTGTTCGCTTAACAACTGGATATCGCTCGACACCCGAAATTACCTTTATGGCCAATAGTATTTTGCGCAAAGCCCAGATGGGCCAAGAGTTGGTTGCTCTCAATGAGCACGGAGATAAGCCATCGGTTGATGCATTTAAAGATGAGAGTGCTGAAATCGCCGGAATCGTTGATTGGATTAAAGAGTTACTGAGTCAAGGTACACAGGCCCAGGAGATTGCCGTACTTGCTCGCACTAATAGTCAACTCAATACCTTAGAGCGTGCAATGAATGTGGCAAAGCTGCCTTATCAAGTGCGCAACAGTGATCGCTTCTTTGATCGCACAGATGTTCGCGAGTTCTTAAAGTTAGTACGTAACGCCTCGGTTATTCCAACACAAGGTGTTTCATGGCTCGATGAGCTTCGCACACTTGCCCAACCTTTTTTAACAGGTGCCCACATCGATGGAATCGCAGCGTTGCTGCACTTGGCACGCGAGTTAGATGGCGATAATGGCTTCACGCCAAAAAATCTGCGCACATATTTGCGCGAGTTAGAAGATCGTGTCCAACAAAATAATCCACCAACAATGCCCGTTGCAACACTTGCAACACTGCATGCCGCTAAGGGCCTTGAATGGGAGCGCGTATTTTTAATGGGAGTTAGTGAGGGCTTATTGCCGCTTGAAAATACTTCAACAAGCAATGATCAAGCATCAATTGATGAAGAGCGCCGCCTTTTCTATGTTGGAATTACTCGCGCAAAGGTTGATTTGCATCTGAGTTATCGCGGCAAACCCTCACGCTTTCTTGTTGAATCTGGCCTGGCGAGCGCGTAATTCACGGATAAAAGCCTCTTTTTACGCTCAGTTTTAATCAACTTGCGCCAACCTCAACCCATGCTTTACCCTTGGCATTCCTACATTTCTTGGCGAATTGAGGATGAGTGGAAAGGAAGTAACGGATATGTCACAAGCATCATTCGTATCAGCACAGGCCATGCCCGCTGCTGTAATTCCTTCTACCCATACCAATAAGCGCGCCTCATTCCATACGGCTAAGCCTGCCTTCTACGCAGCGTTTTATGCCGGATACGAGGCCACTTGGGGTTCTACTCGATAACAGTCGAATAAGAACAAGAAGCCAAGGGCCTCGAATCCACAAAGGATTCGGGCCCTTTTTCATTACCCGAATAAAACTAACTACTAAGAACTAAATACCAACTAGGAACAACCGGAGCAGTACCTAACAGCACAAACGTTAGCCAAACAGACCAAACGAACTAAAGAGAGAAGAGGTGAGGACGATGAGCGTTCTCTTCAGCGAACTACTAGTACCAGGCTGGGCAGATGAGAAGATCGGTTTGGATGCCGTAACCGGCACATATAGCGATGGCTCTTCATTTAATCTGCCCTGCCACACGGCAGATCCTGAGATGTACTTCTCCGAAGAGGAACTAGCCGTTGCCGAAGCTAAGTCGCTCTGTGGTGGATGTCCCGTGCGCGCACAGTGTTTAGAGGGTGCGCTATCTCGCAAGGAGCC
>WLNU01000077.1 GCA_009699645.1 Actinomycetota bacterium
CTTGGCCATGAGACTCACCTGCTGTTAACCAACGCATCTGCGTATTGTTGCAGAGATGGCCCACCCCTTGCTGCCAAATAGAGCGCGCTTCCAAAAAAGATTGCAAAAGCCATCGGGATACTGCGAGGAATTACGCTTTTAAGGCCCCATGTCATAATGATCTGGAGTAGTGCCCCCAGATAGATACAGGTAATGAGAAAAACTAATGAATCAATAGTGGGCAGATTAATCGCCAGAGAAATGACTATAAATAACTTTGCATCTCCTATCCCCATTCGCAACACCAGAGCGCCGAGTATCGATGCTGCAATTGCTAACGAGAATACCTGCAGCGATGCGATCCCAGAGATAATACGTATGGCCCCGATCCAGTACATGATAAAAATCAGGTAGATATTTGGGATCCTGCGGTAGCGCCAATCGGCACACATGATAGGTAGGGCAAAGAGAGCCAGTGCAAACATAGGATGAGACTAATAAGGAGAGCAGGTATCACTGCATGCTATGTGGATGAGCCCAATGCTATGAGAGCGTGCTTGCGCATGAGAGCTGCCATAGGAGCGCGATCAATTCTAATCCCTGAAAATAATGAAACTTGGTCAATGCCTTGATGAATGAGTAGATCAAGTCCATCGATTATCGCAGCACCACGTTTGCTCCACGTTTCCAGGGCTAGGGTTGGCCAAGGATTATAAAGAACATCGAAGAAGACCCCAGTTGGATGGGATGGAAAACTTGCAGTGAGGCTATCGCTGGCACCTTTTGGTGTTGTTGAAATAATAAGATCAACGCTTTCAATGATATTGGCATCATCCCAGGCTATAAAATCCAAATCTGAACTCTCTACAGCATTAGATAGTGCTTCAATGCGCGATTGCGATCTATTCATCACCGTAATGCGGCTGGCTATTCCATCGCAGGCCGCAGCAGCTGCACGTGCAGTTGCACCGCCACCGATGATGAGTACATCTCCACATGAATCTATTCCGTGTGCTGCAAGTGCATGTGTAAAACCTGATACATCGGTTGTAGATGCACTCCATACCCCTTGACGTTTAACTAGCGTGTTCGCACTGCGAATTCTGAGTGCCAGCTCGGAGACATCATGAGTCAAATCCAGTACCTCTTCTTTGAGTGGCATAGTCAGCGAAAGACCGGTCCAACTATCATCACAACTTTCTAAGAATTGGCTGAGCTCTCCACTCTTGATCTCAACACGCGTGTAATCGCCCTCGATGCCAAGCTCGGCGTATGCGATTGTATGAAGTAGCGGACTTAACGAGTGCGCAATCGGTGAACCCAAGACTGCCGCCTTAATCATTTGAATGCACCAGCCTTTCGATTCTTTTGATAGAGGGATTTCCATGCAGCAAACTCATCGTTAGATGCTGTAAAGCGCGTATCCCCAGGAGCCACTGTAATGAAGTAGAGCCAATCGCCGGGAGCGGGATCGAGTGCGCCAGACATAGCCTCAACACCTGGATTTCCGATGGGTGTTGGAGGTAGACCATAATTTTTGTAGGTATTGTAAGGTGAATTAATAAGTGTTGACGATGTACTTAAAAATATCTCTCCACGAACTCTCTTAATGTAATGCACAGTCGAGTCCATCTGTAGAGGCATAGATATTTTCAAACGATTCAAGATTACTCGAGCGACCTTGTCGAAATCCTTAGCATCGCCCTCTGATTGGACGATAGATGCAATCGTCAACATCTGTAGTGGGGAGTATTTACCCGTCGCGCTTAAAATCTCCTCTCCAACTTTCTCGCTACTAAAGCGATCGACCATTGCCTGCACAGCAGCTGTGGCACTAGTTCCGTTAGGAAAACTATATTGAGCAGGGAACAAAAGACCTTCGGCATTATCAAATCCAGCTGGAAGAATAACTGCCTTGAAGGCACTCGTGATCTCTTGATCGCTAAACCCGTACGCGCGCAGCGATCCAATGATTTCACTCTTCCAAGCCCCTTCAATTACCTTAATGAGATTCGGAATTCGAACCGGATCCAGTAACTGTTCAAGTGCCTGCGCCGCCGAAATATTTAAAGTTAAACGATGAGCACCTGGTGATACCTTTGCCGATCTTTTATCGGAAACTGCAAGGCGAAAATAGGCAGAGGAGGATTCAATTACCTTCTTTTCAAAAAGCAGTGCTGCAAGCTCTGAGCCGGTCATACCACTAGCTATATCGATGAGAATCTCTGGATCATTACTAGTGATGACACGTGTTGGAAAATCCGGCGCAGTGGCCACATTACTGCGCACCGTATAAAGGCTAAGACTGAGCAAAACAACGAATACAAGCGCAGCGCACACTCGTGCAAACTTCATGAACTATTTCTTTCAATGGCTAAAGCAAACTCCAATATAGCTACTGCCGCTGCCTGGTCGATACGTGATTTTGCCGCTTTTGCATTCACTCCCGACTCCCGCATATTTCTAGCCGCACTCACAGTTGATAACCGCTCATCGATAGAGAGAATTGGAGCCTGAGTTATTGTTGCAAGAAGAGCGCAAAAATCCGCCGCTTTTTCGCTCGCCGTACCTGAACTACCATCCATATGTGATGGTTTACCAACATAAATGGCCACTGGCTCATACTCTGCAAAGATTTCTGCAATCTGCGAGTTAAGTTTCTTATCTGTGCTCGAGAGCGTAGTGAGGGGCGATGCAAGAATCCCATCAGGATCACATATCGCTACACCGATTCGTACATCGCCGTAATCAAAGGCGATACGGCGGCCTCTCTGCATGCCTACAATTATCCTTTAAGGGCTTCACAAATTGCACTCAGGGCCTTATTGACTGCAGTGATGTCGGTTCCGCCACCTTGAGCAAAATCATCTTTACCACCGCCACCCCCGCCCAAGACTGCGGAGGCGATCTTCACTAATGCACCAGCCTTGACTCCTTGGGCGCGAGCGGCATCACTTACCGCAACTACCAAAACTGGTTTGCCGTCGTTGATACTGATGAGTGCAACAACGCTATTAGTGGCCTTTGCACGTAGTTCGAGGGCGATTGTTCGCAAGTCATCACCTGAAATACCATCACTGAGAACGGCTACCGTAGTTGTGAGTGCATTAATAACTGTCGCCGTTTTTGCAATCGCGCCAATTTGAGCAAATGCGGCTGCAGAGCGAAGGGCACTGAGCTCTTTTTCAATATCGCGAATCTTAGTTATGAGTTCAGAGATGCGCTCTGGTAGCTCTTCAACCCGTGCACCCTTAATAATCGAAGTCAATGAATTCAAAAGGACATGCTCGCGAGCTAAGAACTGATAGGCATCAACTCCAACAAGTGCTTCAACTCTACGTACTCCAGCACCGATTGATGATTCACTCAAAAGTTTTACTACACCTAGCTGACCTGAGCGCGTGACGTGTGTACCGCCGCATAATTCGCGGGCCCAATCGCCAACGCTGACAACTCGAACTTGATCTCCATATTTTTCGCCAAAGAGTGCCATCGCACCTATCTCTTTAGCTTGCGCCTGTGTCATTGTCTGGGCAGTTACCTCTAAGTTATCTAGAAGCAGGGTATTGACTCGGGATTCAACTTCATTGATGACGCTATCTGGAACTGCGCCAGTAGATGGGAAATCAAAACGAAAGCGACCCGGAGAGTTTTCAGAGCCTGCCTGAGTTGCAGTCTCACCGAGAACTTCGCGGAAGGCCTTATGGACCATGTGTGTTGCAGTGTGTGCTCGCGAGATTGCATCGCGACGCTCAACATCTATTGCGGCAAGGGCATTTTCGCCGATTTCAACTGATCCATTTAATACACGGCCACGGTGTACAAAGATTCCGGGAACCGGAGTTTGAACATCATCAATTTCGATAACGGCGCCGCTAGATAGAGTTATTGTTCCGCCATCGGCTAACTGACCGCCGCCTTCGGCATAAAATGGTGTTCTGTTTAAGATAATCTCAACATCATCCCCAGCCGTAGCACTCTTTGATGAGAGACCATCCAATAATATTCCAGTCACTGTCGATTCACTGGTTACAGATGTATATCCACAAAACTCGCTTTTGCCACTTGCATCTGCGATAGTGCGATACTCGCTGACATCGGTATGGCCACTCCTTTTTGCACGCGAATCTGCCTTAGCGCGATCCTTTTGCTCCTTCATTAAGCGTCTAAAACCATCTTCATCAACTTCAAGGCCCTCTTCGCGCGCCATTTCTAGGGTTAAATCAAATGGGAAGCCATAAGTATCGTGAAGTTTGAATGCTTCGGCACCGGGCAATGTGGTGCTCTTACTCTTCTT
Source organism: Actinomycetota bacterium (assembly GCA_009699645.1). Next base: position 4,277 of record WLNU01000077.1, read on the forward strand.
AAGAGATGCACTTGCTACTTCAAAGATAGTTGTTCCACTTTTAAGAGTTTGGAGGAAGCTCTCCTCTTCAGAGACACTCACTGACAAAATTCGCTTTGTATCACTTATTAACTCTGGATACTGCGGGCCCATCGCTTCGATGGCAGATACGGTGAGCTCGGACATAATTGGATCCATCGAACCTAGAAGGCGCATATTACGAATCGTACGACGCATCATGCGGCGCAAAACATATCCCCGCCCCTCATTACCAGGGGTTACTCCGTCGCCGATGAGCATGGCCGATGTCCGTGCGTGATCGGCGATTACTCTCAAGGAAATATCTGATTTCACTGAAGCACCATAAGCAACACCAGTAAGTTCGCTGGCCTTCTTTAGGATTTGCATCGTTGTGTCGATCTCATAAATATTTTCAACGCCCTGTAAAAGCGCTGCCATTCGTTCAAGGCCAAGACCGGTATCAATACTCTTTGCAGGAAGCTCACCTAAAATTGGGAAGTCATCTTTACCGCTGCCGACTCCCCGCTCATTTTGCATGAAGACTAAGTTCCATACCTCCATGTAACGGTTTTCATCGGCGATAGGACCGCCATCCTTGCCATATGTAGGACCACGGTCGTAATAAATTTCTGAGCATGGACCGCATGGACCGGGAACACCCATCGACCAAAAATTATCGCCCATCCCCATGCGCTGGATACGCTCTTTTGGAACACCAATCTTTTTGTGCCAGATGTCGGCCGCCTCGTCATCATCGAGAAATACAGTTACCCATAAGCGCTCTTCTTCGAAACCATAACCACCATCACTGATGGGACGGGTAAGTAGCTCCCAGGCAAGTGTGATTGCACCCTCTTTAAAGTAATCTCCAAATGAAAAGTTTCCACACATCTGAAAAAACGATGCGTGACGCGTTGTCTTACCGACTTCATCGATATCCAGAGTTCGTACGCATTTTTGCACCGATGTAGCACGTTTAAATGGTGGTGTTATCTCACCTAAAAAATAGGGCTTAAATGGAACCATTCCAGCGTTGACGAGTAAAAGGTTTGGATCATCGGCAATTAATGAGGCCGAAGGAACAACGGTATGGGTTAGACCTTGGCGATTATCTTTTTCAAA
>WLNU01000078.1 GCA_009699645.1 Actinomycetota bacterium
AGCCCTTGAAATGTCGATGCCCGATATCTCGATGGGGCCAACTGGTCCGCTCATTATTTCACTACCCATGTCACAGTGCACCCCACCGATAGTTGATCGAGTCAAGGAGATTTTGCGTTCACACCCTGGCAAGCGTGAAGTTCATCTGCAACTACTCGATAATGGCAGTAGCACTTTTATGAAGATCGATGCACTTGTCACCGCATCTCCTAGTTTGAGCGCTGATTTGAAATCTATTCTGGGCCCTAACTGCCTTATATAGGCTCACGTTTTAATTTCGCCCAACCCTTACCTCTCGCCCATTACAATTACACAGTGATTCGTACTGTTGATTTTCGTGGCCGGGCTCTAACAAAGGCGACCTATCAGAGTGAACTTCCGCGCGCAGATTTAAATGTTGGCGAAGCGATGCGCTTAATCGAGCCCATACTGGAGCGCGTTAAAAACGGCAGCGAATCAGATTTACTCGATTTGGCCCAGGAGTTTGATGGAGTTAGACCCTCGAGTATCCGTGTACCTGGCACAGCATTGGCATCTGCACTTGCGGGGCTAGATCCAGCGGTGCGTAGAGCGCTCGAGCTTTCAATTTCTCGGCTTCGAAAAGTACATAGTGATCAAGTGCGCAGCGATACAGAAACCACTGTTGTTGATGGTGGAGTTGTTACGGAAAAATGGATTCCAGTTGATCGAGTCGGACTTTATGTACCTGGTGGTCGCGCCGTTTATCCCAGTAGCGTGATGATGAATGTTATTCCTGCACAGATCGCAAAGGTCGCATCAATTGCAGTTGCATCTCCGCCACAAAAAGATTTCGGAGGCTTACCGCACCCAACTATTTTGGCAACCTGCGCACTTCTTGGAATAACTGAGGTCTATGCAATTGGGGGAGCCCAAGCAATCGCACTCTTTGCCTACGGTATGGAGGGCGTGGCAGAAAAATGTGATTTAGTGACAGGTCCTGGAAATATATATGTTGCCGCTGCAAAGCGTGCACTACGAGGTGTAATCGGAATCGATTCAGAGGCTGGCCCAACAGAGATTGTGATATTGGCCGATAAGAGTGCGATTGCCGCCGATGTTGCAGCAGATCTGATTAGCCAGGCCGAGCACGATGTCATCGCCGCTGCAATCCTTGTCACGGATAGCCAGGAGCTGGCCGATGCCGTAAGGGCCGAGTTAAATATACGGGTGAGTGCAACGAAGCACTCAGAGCGTATCCGGGAGGCCTTATCAGGAATCCAATCTGCTATCGCAATCGTTGACTCAATCGAGCAGGGCTTAGATGTAGTGAACGCCTATGCCGCAGAGCATTTAGAGGTACAGACAGTTAATGCGCGCATCGATGCCAGCAAAGTTCGAAATGCTGGTGCCGTTTTTATAGGTCGCTTCTCGCCAGTATCTCTCGGTGATTATTCAGCTGGATCAAACCACGTTCTACCTACAGGTGGATGCGCATGTCACTCCAGTGGATTATCTGTACAAACATTTCTGCGGGGCCTACATTTTATTGAGTACGATAAAGCTGCTTTTTTAGAGATACTTCCTACCGTCATTACATTATCTACCGCTGAGGATTTGCCCGCTCACGGTCAAGCGATGTCTGCGCGTTTGGAGAACTTGTCGTGAGCTGGCCAACCTGGCTTCCGCTGCGCAATGAATTGCGATCACTATCGCCATATGGTGCGCCACAAGTTCCTGCCGAGGCCTCACTTAATACTAATGAAAACCCGTATCCGCCTTCGCTAGCACTGCAGGGAGCGATTACAGATGCAGTTGCTAAGGTTTCTGCGAGCCTTAATCGCTACCCAGATCGCGATGCAAGACAACTTCGTTCAGCTTTAGCAACATATATTAATGAGGGCAGTGGCACTGCCCTCGATGCCCAGAATATCTGGGCGGCAAATGGTAGTAATGAGATCATTCAATCTATTTTTCTAGCCTTTGGTAGCGGGGTGGCAATCGGCTTTACACCTTCATATTCGATGCATCCTCTCATTGCAAATGTTGCAGGTACTACGTGGATTAATGGTGAGCGCAATTCAGATTTTTCTTTTAATCTAGATGTAGCAGTTCAAGAGATAGTCACTCATAAGCCAACACTTACGTTCATTACAACACCTAATAACCCAACGGGAGATGCGATCTCTATTGATAATATTGCAGCACTTGCCGTCGCTGTCAGTGCCCACGGTGGATTATTGATAGTAGATGAGGCATATGCCGAATTTTCATCGGAAAAATCCGCACTCACGTTAATCGATTCGCATCCTCATGTCCTCGTAATCCGCACTATGAGCAAAGCCTTTGCATTTGCCGGGGCCCGCGTTGGATATCTCATCGGCGAACCACGAGTAATCGATGCGATGATGCTGGTTCGATTGCCATATCACTTGAGTGCCCTCACACAGGCCGCTGCCCTCGTTGCCCTCGAGTATCGAGCAGAGCTTTTGGGCAATGTTTCGACACTGATTAGTGCGCGCCAAGGCTTAATACATTCGCTGCATAGCCTTGGTTTGAGTACGCGGCCAAGTGCTGCCAACTTCATCTTGTTCACTGGCTTTAGCACACCAGCGCCACAGCTATGGAGCCAGCTCCTTGAAAAGGGTGTTCTGATTAGAGATGTGGGATTATCGTCGTATCTACGCGTCACCGTCGGCAATGAGGCCGAAAACAAAGCTTTTATAAGGGCATTAACCGAACTCCTGTAGAAAGCGAGAGCACTATGAGAACAGCACGAATCGAACGAGAGACTAAAGAGTCACATGTTCTAGTCGAACTTAATTTAGATGGCCAAGGCGTCATTGATGTATCGACCGGTGTTCCATTCTTTGATCACATGATGTCTCAACTCGGCAAGCACTCTGGCTTTAATTTGCGCGTTAAAACTACGGGAGATATAGATGTTGACTCCCACCATAGTGTTGAAGATACCTCCCTTGCATTTGGGCAAGCTCTACGCGAGGCATTGGGAGACAAGGCTGGCATCCGGCGCTTTGGAGATTCCATGGTTCCACTGGATGAAGTTCTTGTCCAAGCCGCCGTTGATTTATCTGGGCGTCCTTACCTTGTACATCGCCAACCTGAAATTGTTGAGCTCATCGGAACTTTCGATACAACTTTAGGCAAGCACATCTGGGAATCAATCGTTGCAGAGGCTCATATCGCACTGCATATCCGTGTGCTAGAGGGACGCAACGCCCACCATGTATTTGAAGCCCAGTTCAAAGCTGTAGCGCGTGCACTGCGCGATGCCGTCTCATTAGATGGTCGAGTGGCAGGAATTCCCTCAACTAAGGGCTCTCTTTGATCGCAATTCTTGATTATGGATCTGGAAACTTACGATCGGCTGAACGCGCATTTGCAACGAGCGGATTAGATGTAGTTGTTACATCTGATGCTCGCATCGCGATAGAGGCTGATGGTCTAGTTGTTCCAGGTGTCGGTGCATTCGCGGCCTGTATGCAGGGTTTAAATGCCATCAATGGGGCAAATATTATTAAGAAGAGATTAGAACGTGAACGTCCAACCTTTGGAATATGCATCGGTATGCAGATTCTCTTTGCATTGGGGGAGGAGCATTCACAGGGCAAGCCTCACTCTGGTGTCGGTATCTGGCCCGGTTCTATTAGCCAATTAGCTGCACCGATTTTGCCGCACATGGGATGGAATAGCGTTGATGCACCACATGAGTCTGTTTTATTTGCCGGCGTTGAAAGTGAGTCTTTCTACTTTGTGCACTCATATGGTGCAAAAACCGCCTATGGAAAACTGCAGACATGGACGACATACGGGGAGCGATTTCTATCGGCAGTTGAGGACGCCTATGTCTGCGCAACACAGTTTCACCCAGAAAAATCCGGTGATGCTGGTCTCAAAGTTATAAAAAATTGGACACGCTCGCTATGAAGTATTTAGAGCTCTTACCCGCAGTTGATGTCAAAGATGGACGAGCCGTTCGCTTGGTGCAAGGGGAGTTATCGCAAGAGAGTATTTACGGGGCTCCACTTGAGGTTGCACTTGAGTTTCAAAACGCTGGGGCAGAGTGGATTCACTTAGTAGATCTAGATGCAGCATTTGGTCGCGGAGAGAACTCCCGGATGCTGGCCAAAATTGTCGGTACGTTGGATATTAAAGTCGAGCTCTCAGGTGGAGTTCGAGATGACGAATCATTAGCGCGCGCAATCGCTACTGGATGCACACGCATTAACTTAGGTACGGCCGCCCTTGAAAATCCCGAATGGACTGCGCGTGTTATAGCCGAGCATGGGGATTTAATCGCAGTTGGCTTAGATGTACGTGGGCAAACCTTGGCTGCACGCGGTTGGACAAGTGAAGGGGGAGATCTCTTTGAAACACTTGCACGTCTTGATCGCGATGGTTGTGCGCGATATGTAGTCACCGATGTTACTAAAGATGGAACTCTAACGGGGCCAAACTTCGAGCTATTGAAATCTGTATGTTCTGCAACTTCCAAGCCAGTAGTTGCAAGTGGTGGCATCTCAAACCTTAGCGATATCGCAGATTTAGCATCACTAACCTTGATTGGCATTGAGGGTGCAATCATAGGCAAAGCTCTTTATGCCGGTGCATTCACTTTGGGCGAGGCGTTAAGGGTTGCATCCACATGACTCTCTCAGTTCGCATCATTCCCTGTCTTGATGTAACAGATGGCCGAGTTGTTAAAGGGGTTAACTTCACAAACCTTGTCGATGCCGGTGATCCCGTTGAGATGGCACAGCTCTATGGCGCAGGGGGCGCTGATGAACTTACGTTTCTAGATATCTCGGCAAGTAGTTCGGGGCGCGAAACTACCTTAGATATTGTTCGCCGCACCGCCGAACAGGTTTTCATTCCGCTTACAGTTGGCGGCGGGATCCGAAGCGTTCTGGATGTGGATCGGCTTTTGCGTGCAGGAGCTGACAAGATCTCTATTAATACATCGGCTATTGCTCGCCCTGAATTAATTGCAGAGATTGCAGATCGTTTTGGTTCACAAGTCTTAGTTTTATCCGTCGATGCACGCAGAGCTCGCACAGACTCTGGCTTTGAAGTTACAACACATGGTGGACGCGAAGGTAGCAATTTAGATGCTCTCATATGGGTAGAAAAAGCCTGTGCACTCGGAGTCGGGGAGATCCTCTTAAATTCGATGGATGCAGATGGTACGCGCGCCGGTTATGACATCGGAATGATTCGAGCGGTGCGCTCGGTATCTAAGGTCCCACTTATCGCTAGTGGTGGGGCGGGTAGCCTTGCAGATTTTGCGGCGGCTTTAGATGCCGGGGCTGATGCACTCCT
>WLNU01000079.1 GCA_009699645.1 Actinomycetota bacterium
AGCGTGAGCTGCTTCCTTCTTGCTGTCGTTGAAGTGTGGTGCCAACGCCGCAATGAATTGGGCCTTATTCATTGAAATCCCCTTATTTACGCGTAAATGTTAAGCAACTGCTTAACGTGTTCATAAACTTACGCGCATATAAGGGGTGATAGCCCTATTAAAGCAGGCGTGTCGCAATATATATTTTTTCATTATGTAGTGAAAAACCACTGTTTTACGCATAGAAAACCCTCAATTAGCACTTGAGAGTTCTACAGATTCACGCTCACCCTACGAGAAAAGCAGTGATTTAGGCTTATTTATCCCCGTATAGGAAGTGTTGCAGGCTTATATCCGGCGCGAGATTTCTCAAAAGTATCGATAGAAGCGCTGTTTTTAACGGTTAATCCGATGTCATCCAACCCCTCCATTAAACGCCAGCGGGTGTAATCATCGATGGCAAATCCGAGCGATATGCCATTGTATGAAACGCTGCGGGACTCTAAATCAACGCTTATCTGCGTCGTTGGATCGACCTCTATAGCAAGCCAGATAGCCTCTACATCGCTCTGCTCTAAAATAACGGTAAGTAGCCCGCCCTTGAGTGAGTTACCGCGGAAGATATCGGCAAAGCGGCTGGAGATAACTACTTTAAAGCCATAGTTTTGAAGGGCCCAGACTGCATGCTCGCGCGATGAGCCGGTACCGAAATCCACACCGGCAACTAAAATCGTTGCAGATGAGTATTCACTCTTATTTAAGACAAACTCAGGGTCGCTGCGCCAGGCTGCAAACAGACCATCTTCAAAGCCGCTTCGTGTAACACGCTTTAAATATACGGCTGGAATAATCTGATCGGTGTCGACATTGCTGCGACGAAGTGGAAGGGCGCTTCCGGTGTGCTTAATAAATTTCTCCATTTTTATCTAACAGCCCCTTTTACAAATCTGCCGGTGATGAAAGCGTGCCGCGCAAAGCGGTAGCTGCTGCAACTAATGGACTTACCAAGTGTGTACGTCCACCTTTTCCTTGACGGCCCTCAAAGTTTCTATTCGATGTCGATGCAGAGCGCTCTCCCACAGCTAATTGATCTGGGTTCATGCCAAGACACATAGAGCATCCAGCATTTCTCCATTCAGCACCGGCGTCAATAAAGACTTTATCTAAGCCTTCGGCCTCGGCCTCTAAACGCACACGCGCCGAACCTGGCACAACTAACATGCGAAGCGTTGATGCGATTTTCTTACCCTTAACAACTTCAGCGGCTGCACGTAAATCTTCGATACGGCCATTTGTGCATGAGCCCAAGAAAACAGTGTCAATGGCTATCTTTTTAAGGGGTGTACCGGCGGTAAGACCCATATAGACCAATGCCCGCTCGGCAGCCCCTCGCGCCTCGTCATCTTTGATATCGGCAGGATTTGGGACATTTGAATTAAGGGATGCACCCTGGGCAGGGTTTGTTCCCCACGTAACAAATGGCTCTAGATCATCGGCATTAAGGTTAACTTCAACGTCAAATTTTGCATCCTTGTCGCTAAAGAGCGTTTTCCAATATGCAACGGCGGCATCAAAATCTTCGGGTGCATGTGGCTTACCCGCAATGTAATCAAAAGTTCTTTGATCTGGTGCAATTAAACCTGCACGGGCGCCGGCTTCGATCGACATATTACAGACCGTCATCCGTGACTCCATAGACAGAGCACGGATTGCGCTGCCTCGATATTCAATGACATAGCCCTGACCGCCACCGGTACCAATCTTGGCGATAATTGCAAGAATAATATCCTTTGATGTAACACCGGGCTTTAATGTGCCCTCAACATTTATCGCCATAGTCTTAGGGCGGGCAAGTGGAAGAGTCTGTGTGGCTAAGACATGTTCTACTTCAGATGTTCCAATACCAAATGCAAGGGCCCCAAAGGCGCCATGTGTGGATGTGTGTGAATCTCCGCAGACAATTGTCATACCGGGTTGTGTAAGGCCCAGCTGGGGTCCAACAACATGGACTATGCCCTGGTCTTTATCTCCCAAAGAGTGAATGCGAACTCCGAATTCGGCGCAGTTGGCGCGCAATGTATCTACCTGCAGTTTTGATACAGGATCGGCGATCGGCTTATCGATATTGAGTGTTGGAACGTTGTGATCTTCAGTTGCAATAGTTAAATCTGGGCGGCGCACTGTGCGATTGGCAAGGCGTAGACCATCAAATGCCTGCGGGCTAGTAACTTCGTGGATTAAATGTAGATCGACATACAAGAGATCGGGCTCACCGCTTGCTGCACGAACGACATGCTCGGCCCAGATCTTCTCCGCTAGCGTTGTAGCCATCGATCCATACTCCTTTTTCTTGCCATATCAAATAGTGGGATGCTAATATCACTCTATGGTCAGAAAGAATAGCGGAGTTGGCGTCTTAGATAAAGCCGTAGCGATTTTAAGCACACTTGAGGCCGGTCCCCACTCTTTAGCCGAGCTCGTTGCCGCAACCGGTATCGCCCGACCTACCGCCCATCGCTTAGCCGTGGCCCTTGAGTTTCATCGCTTAGTGGTTCGTGATTTATCTGGGCGTTTCACAATCGGTCTTCGAAACGCTGAGTTAGGAGCAGCCGCCGGTGAGGATCGATTATTAGCCGCGGCTGGTCCTGCCCTTGCCGCTCTGCGCGATGCAACGGGAGAGAGTGCACAGTTATATAAGCGACAGGGAGATCAACGTATCTGTGTCGCAGTTGCAGAGCGCTTATCGGGTCTTCGTGATTCAGTGCCAGTCGGTAGCGCCCTGACAATGTCGGCCGGATCTGCCGCCCAGATTTTATTAGCCTGGGAAGATAGCGAAAAGATTCATCGCGGTTTAACTAATGCACGATTTACTGCAGCTCAGTTAGCTGCCGATCGCAGACGCGGCTGGGCACAATCTGTGGGTGAGCGCGAGGCCGGTGTTGCATCGGTCTCTGCACCGGTAAAGGCACCAAATGGAAAAGTAATTGCCGCTGTAAGTATTAGCGGACCGATTGAGCGCTTAGGTCGACAGCCCGGCCGCATTCATGCAGCCGCTGTAGTTGCTACCGCTGCTCGCCTGAGTGAATATCTAGCTCGCGAATAACTTCAATCTGTATGAGTTTTACTTCGGTCATCATTTTGCATTAAACGCACGAACCATGCTGCAATCGTTGCGCTTACTACACCCAGTAATGATATTCCGAGAACCATTAGGCATACAGCCAGAATACGTCCCTCTGTAGTTGTTGGATATCGGTCACCATAACCAACTGTTGTAATTGTTGTAAATGCCCACCAAAGCCCATCACTAAAATTCTTAATATTTCCTGAGGGGCTCACTCTCTCAATTATTGTGATTTGAATTGCCGCAATATAACCAAAGAAGAGTGTTGTTACTATAACTTTGATTGTGATACCAACACTCTTCCCGATTGAAACTTTTTCAAGGACTAATGAACCGAATGAGATTAGGCGTAGGAGACGCAACGGACGCAGCATTGGCAATGCCACAGCAACGATTTCAAGTGGATGTGATAACAAGAATTTCTTCTTATCTCCACTCTTTATGAAACCCCACAATAAGTCACCAGCAAAAGCGTTCCAAGAAATCCACTGGACAATGTTCAGAATAGCTAATGTATTTGCGCTCGGAGTTGAATCAAATGCGGGCCAAGAGAAAGCGACTAAAAAGACCAACGCCAAAAATGTTAAAGTACCACTCCAGAATTTCGACAATCGATCAGCCCTTCTTGCTTGACTTCAATTTTTCTATTCGTGCCTTTAATGTTACTACTCGTTTCTGTAAATCTAAGGTCCACTCTTCCTTGAATGCATCGCTTCCATAAACTTCTAAGCCCTTTTCGGCCCAGGCTAAGGCTTTATCGAATTCTTTATATTTAGCGTGTCGAATTGCCGATTTTTTATGAACAACAAGATTAGGTAATTTACCCCATTTGTTAATCATTGCTGCCCGAATAGTGGTTTCCAATTCCGCATGATGCTTGTCGGCCAATTCATCATATTGCTTCAATGCATCGGGGAAAACTTCCTTATATTGATAATAAATTTCTTCAAGTTGAGAATATGCAAAATGACGACTTATAGGCTCTAGATTTTTTTCTAGCACATCCTTTAATCCAACAATCCTTTTACTGGGATCGCCGCTTAGTTTATTCATCCATGACAAGTCGTAGGTATCATCTTGTGCATCTGTCACGAATGCATCCGTCTGTCCCGTACTCATAGTGAAACTTCCAGAATCTGATTTTGGTGAGTTCCTTGTGGCTAAACCAAATTGAGCCGCTGGAAATTCAAGAAAGACTCCAAGCATTCCAGGCCCATCATCACGCTCTCCTCCACCAGCAACTACTCCTCGTAGACCGATGTAATTTCCGGGGTTGGAATCCATTAACCTGTGCAAATCATCAATGATTTCTCGAGCAAGTTCTTTGACTATGAAGCCAACCTGCAATCCTTGAATCCAAACACCGATTGCATTTGGGTCATATTCATTGTTTGGCTCTGGTACTAAGTACCCAATAGCTTCTTTTCTTATCCGCTCAGAAGTTTTTCCGCCGACTATTTTCCAGAGAGCATCCTGGCGATAACTTTCACCAACAACATCAAGGTCATCATCACCATCAAGAATGACTACCTCAATCTCGGATGGAGATGACTGAGCACTTGCTGCACCAAATAATTTCTTTAATAGTCCCATATCATCCACCAATCCCTTTGTGGCTAGAGAATATCTGACCACACTCACAAAAAGAAGGGGGTTCTTTACCGCTGCTCGCCTGAGTGAATATCTAGCTCGCGAATAACTCGACCAATAATATCAAAGCCAAAACCTTTGCGCTGTAACAAGGATTGAATCCGGCGTATCTGAACATCGGCCTCTAAGCGCGACATCGTTGCGAATTTTTTCATTGCAAGAGAAAAGGCCATTCGATACTCCTCCTCACCATCGATCTCATCGAGTGCCTCATCGATAGAGTTTTGATCGACTCCCCTAGTGCGAAGCTCGCCAGCGATGATGCGCTTTGATAATTTTTTAGAGTTGTGGCGTGACTGTGTCCAGGCCTTTGCAAACTCGGCATCGTTGATGAGTCCTGCCTCTTGGAGGCGAAAGATAGTTGCATTGGCGATGTCATCTTCAATGCCGCGCTTTTTAAGGTGAGCCAGAAGCTCACCCTTACTCTTGGCCCGCGTAACGAGTGCGTTTAATGCAATCGTATGTGCGATTGAGTAAGGGTCAGC
>WLNU01000008.1 GCA_009699645.1 Actinomycetota bacterium
ATGGATGCAGATGGTACGCGCGCCGGTTATGACATCGGAATGATTCGAGCGGTGCGCTCGGTATCTAAGGTCCCACTTATCGCTAGTGGTGGGGCGGGTAGCCTTGCAGATTTTGCGGCGGCTTTAGATGCCGGGGCTGATGCACTCCTTGCCGCAAGCGTCTTTCACTTCGGAGTTCATCGCATTAAGGATGTGAAGTCATATTTGGGCTCACACAATTATCCCGTGCGCACCATCACCACTTTGTAAGGCAGAATTACCCTATGGCCACCCTTGATCCTGCAATCGAAGCACTGCTGAAAGAGCCATCGGCGCTCATCCCAGCTATCGTGCAAGATTTCACAAGTCACGAGGTCTTGATGCTTGCTTACATGAGCGCTGAATCATTGGCGATGACTTTAACAACAGGTAAGGCGACTTTTTGGAGTCGCAGTAGAAATGAGATTTGGGTAAAGGGCTCCACATCGGGTCACTTTCAAGAGGTGCACTCGATTGCACTCGATTGTGATGGAGATGCTCTATTGATTAATGTCACCCAAGTCGGTGTCGCATGTCATACTGGAAATACAACATGTTTTCATAACCCAATAAAATAAGATACTCAGTAAACTAAATGAGAGTTTTTAAGGGTTCGGAGCTTTAAATGAAGAGTTGGCTAGCAGTTATCATTAGTGCAGTGATGATTCTTACTGTAGTTCTCTTTGCCAGTCGTAAACTAGGGCTATCTGCGCGCTATGAGCGCACCCCCAGGTCATTAAATCCATGGAACTCACAGGATAAAGGTATTGACCCAAGTGATGAAGTTTGAACACCTCAAGATAGGATTACTCAATGATCGCCTTTAATCAAAAGTATCAAAGGTTCTTCACTTTAGTTGCACGCTTAGTAATTGGTGGAGTTTTACTCGTGGCTGGGGGATTAAAGGCATTTGTCCCTGCCGAGGCAGCTAGCGCCGTTGCCGCTTATAAGATTCTGCCAACACAGATCGCCCACATTCTGGGATATGCCCTTCCATGGTTTGAGATAGCGATCGGGCTTCTACTTATTGTTGGCATCTCAGTGCGTTTATCGGCCATGGCCTCGGGCGCCATTATGGTTGTCTTTATCGCAGCGATTATTAGCGTTTGGGCCCGAGGAATTCTTATCGACTGTGGATGCTTTGGGGGTGGTGGAGCAATCGATCCATCTAAGGCCGCCGAAGTTCACCGTACATATGCCATTGAAATCGCACGTGATTTAGGACTGGCATTATTAGCCCTCTATCTATACTTTTTCCCCTATGGATTATTCTCAGTTGAGAAAATAGCTATCACAAACGAGGAGATGTAAATGTCCAAGCAGGCAAAGGCAGCCAAAGGCGGAGACCACTTCACTCGCTGGCTAGTAATTGGAATGGTAGCCCTGGTTGTTGTAACGGGCGTTGTCTTTTCAATGATGAGCTCATCGTCTAAAGCTACCGAATCATTTACAGCACTTGAGGGTTTCACAAAGGGTGAGGCAGTAACTGCAACCATTAATCCCGCTGCTGGCTCGGGTCTAACGTTAAATCCCGGCGCACCAGTAACAATTGATCTCTGGGAAGATCCACAATGTCCAGTATGTCGCACCTTTGAAACATCTATAGGTGAATATATAGACACCATGGTACGTAGCAAGAAGGCCACTGTTGTTTATCACGTTCTATCTTTCCTTGGACCAGAATCTGTGCGAGCTGCAAATGCGATGATGTGCGCGGCCGATGAAGGGCACTACTTAGATTTTCATAAAGCGATCTATACAGTCCAACCGGAACTCGAAAACTCAGGATTTTTCTCCAATGAAAATTTGGTTAAGATTGGTGACTACATCGGGCTCACATCAAAGACATTTACCGATTGTGTGACACAGGGTTCAAAACTAGACCTAGTCAAGGCCCATGAAGATTCAATGCCGACGTATAAAGTAAATGGCACTCCTACTGTATTTATCAATGGAAAACTCTGGGAGCGCACATCAAATGGCTTTGATTTAAATGAGTTCCGCCTTGCTGTAGAGGCTGGCTAACACTTGCTACGTTCGATTCCATCACCGACTTTCTCGGTGCTGGAAATCGGGCCGCTCACGATCCATATGTATGCCCTATGCATCATTACAGGAATCGCTGTTGCAATTTGGCTAGGTGATAAACGCTTTAGAGCTGTTGCACCCAATGGGAGATCGGTAGTTTCAGAGGTAGCGATTACCGCCGTACCATTTGGAATCATTGGTGGGCGTATTTACCATGTCATCTCTTCACCCGATGATTACTTTGGTAGCCAGGGAAATCCCCTTGATGCTCTCAAAATCTGGGAGGGCGGTCTCGGTATCTGGGGTGCTATCGCACTAGGAACAGTAGCTGCCTGGCTGCGCTATCGCAGATTGGCCCAGAGAATTGATCTTCCAACATTTGCATACTTCATGGATGCACTTGCACCTGGAGTTCTCTTTGCGCAAGCAATTGGCCGCTTTGGAAATTGGTTTAATATCGAACTCTTTGGTCGTCCACTCGATGCACCATGGGCGCTATCTGTGCCATTGCTGAACCGCCCTAATGGATTTACACAGTTTGCAACTTTTCATCCCACCTTTCTCTATGAGGCGATCTGGTCAACTGCTTTAGCATTTCTATTAATCAGATTCAGTAAGAGGTTTCGTCCAGGCCAGTTATTTTCTCTCTATGTTTTAGGCTATTGCATTGGCCGGATTGGCATTGAAGCGATTCGAATCGATGAAGCGCATGAGATTTTCGGACTGCGCCTAAATCTCTGGGTTGGATTATTTGTTGCCATTGGTGCACTCATCAGCTTTCGTCGCTTAAATAAAGGCAGGCCCGAACTTCTCGGGTAGGCTATCTACTATGGCTCTAGATGATGTATATGCGCGCAATCTCCACCACCGAACCCATCGGGCGGGCTGGCTTCGCGCCGCAGTTTTAGGTGCCAATGATGGTTTAGTCTCTACAGCCTCTCTCATGATCGGTGTTGTAGCCGCTGGGAAAAGCGAGTTTTTAATAACTGCAGGACTTGCAGGAATCAGCGCCGGTGCAATGTCTATGGCAGTTGGTGAGTATGTTTCAGTGCGCTCACAAAATGATATTGAAGATTCTGATCGAAGACTTGAAATGGAACATCTTGCAACTGATCCTGCGGGAGAGCTCTTAGAGCTCCAACATATTTATATCAACCGTGGATTAACTCCAGAGCTTGCGATGGAAGTTGCTATTGCGATGCATGCAAAGGATCCACTTGCAGCGCACTTGCGCGATGAACTCGGTCAGCATCCCCACACAAAGGCCCGCCCAGTACAGGCCGCGATCGCATCGGCTATCTCATTTACGGCAGGAGGGCTTATTCCCTTTGCTGGAGCCCTTGCCCCATCAGTTGGAACAGAGGCTTTGAGTATCGTTGGCTTCACACTCGTGGGTCTAGTTCTGACGGGAGTGCTCAGTGCACGAACAGCTGGCTCCAAAATCCTCAGCACTACAGTACGAATTATAATTGGAGGCGTTTTAGGCATGCTCATTACCGCTGGAATCGGTCAGATCGCCCAAGTTGCCGGTATTTAAACTCTTCTCATACTGGTTTTTATTGCTACTCTTTGCACCGCAACAAAAGTAATTAGTACCAGGGCCAAGGTTGTCCCGAAAAACTCGACAATCGGAGCTCAATCACCATGGCTTTGCCTTCCAACTATCCACATGCACAGGGACTCTATAACCCTGCCCACGAACATGATGCATGCGGTGTTGCCATGGTTGCCACGCTCAATAAGGTAGCAACACACGAGATCGTAGAAAAAGCACTCACAGCACTGCGCAATCTCGAACATCGCGGTGCATCAGGGGCCGAACCAGATAGTGGTGATGGTGCAGGAATTTTAATTCGTATACCCGATCTGTTTTTTCAAGCCATCACACCATTTGATTTACCTGCAGAAGGTTCATATGCCACAGGTATTGCCTTTGTTGAAAAAGGAAGCGAAGTTAAAGACCAGATTTTGCGTATTGCAGCCGAGGAGGGCTTAAAGGTTATTGGATGGCGTGATCTCCCCATTAATCCAAAGGGTCTTGGCAAGAGCGCGCTCTCAGTGATGCCCGATTTCCAACAGTTATTTATTAGTGGCTTAAAGAATGAAAACGGCCTAGTCCTAGAGCGCATGGCATTCTGTCTTCGCAAGCGTGCCGAACATGCACTGCAACTCTACTTCCCGTCACTCTCTGCCCAAACAATTGTCTATAAAGGAATGCTTACCACTGGTCAGCTAGAAGAGTTTTTCCCAGACTTAAGTGATGAGCGTGTGGTCTCTCCCTTAGCACTCGTGCACTCTCGTTTTTCTACCAATACTTTTCCATCATGGCCACTGGCCCACCCTTACCGCTTCATTGCACATAACGGTGAAATCAATACAGTTAAAGGCAACCGTAACTGGATGCGTGCACGCGAATCACTTCTTGAAAGTGATCTGATACCAGGAGATTTAAAGCGCTTGTTCCCAATTGTGCAGATGTCGGGTAGTGATTCAGCATCCTTTGATGAAGTTCTTGAACTTCTCTATCTAGGCGGACGCTCATTGCCACATGCGGTCTTAATGATGATTCCTGAGGCTTGGGAAAATCACAGCTCAATGTCAGCTGCGCGCCGTGATTTTTACACCTTCCATGCATCTCTGATGGAGCCATGGGATGGACCGGCATGTGTAACTTTCACCGACGGCCATCAGGTTGGTGCGGTCTTAGATCGCAACGGTCTGCGTCCATCGCGATTCTGGGTTACTAAAGATGGCCTTGTTGTTTTAGCCTCTGAAGTTGGTGTTCTAGATATCGCACCAGAGAGCATTGTTCGAAAGGGGCGCTTGCAGCCCGGAAAGATGTTCTTAGTCGATATCGAAGCCGGTCGCATCATTGAAGATGAAGAGATTAAGGATTCATTGGCAACGGCTGCTCCATATGGTGATTGGCTGCACGCTGGAATGGTCAAACTCAGTGATCTTCCCTCACGCGAACACATTGTCTATCCGCACTCATCCGTTGTGCGACGCCAGCGCGCATTTGGCTACACCGAAGAAGAGCTGCGCATTTTAATTACTCCTATGGCAGGAAAGGGAATGGAGGCGCTGGGTTCGATGGGAACTGATACACCTATTGCAGCTCTTTCCAATAAACCCCGTCTGCTATTTGATTACTTTTCACAGCTCTTCGCCCAAGTTACAAATCCACCGCTAGATGCAATTCGTGAAGAGTTAGTCACAAGTTTAGGCACGGCAATGGGTCCAGAGCATAATCTTTTAGATCCAGGCCCGTTTTCATGTAGACAGATCTCACTTGCATTTCCTGTGATTGATAACGATGAGCTTGCAAAGATTATTCACGTGAATGCAGATGGGGATTACCCAGGCTTAGCTGCACATGTTGTCCGTGGATTATTCTTTGTCGCCGACGGTGGAGATTCACTGCGCGCAAGAATCGATGAGATTAAAGCCGAAGTCTCACAGGCAATTAACGACGGTGCCCGAATCATTGTTCTCTCTGATCGAGATGGTGATACAGAAGAGGCGCCCATACCATCGCTTTTACTCACATCTGCAGTGCATCACCATTTGATTCGTGAGAAAACCCGTACAAAAGTAGGACTAGTTGTTGAAGCTGGAGATGTTCGCGAAGTTCATCACGTCGCTCTTCTCATCGGATACGGCGCTGCAGCAGTTAATCCATATCTTGCAATGGAGAGTGCTGAAGATTTAGTTCTGCAGGGTGTAATAAGTGGCATTACACCTGAAAAGGCTGTTCGCAACTTGATTAAATCTCTAGGCAAAGGTGTTTTGAAAGTTATGTCGAAGATGGGTATTAGCACCATCGCCTCATACACAGGTGCCCAGGTCTTTGAAGCTATTGGTTTGAGCAGCGAAGTTGTCGATGAGTTCTTTGTCGGCACTACTTCCCGCTTAGGCGGGGTCTCATTAGATGTTATTGCTCAGGAAACTATCGCTCGCCATCACATCGCTTATCCGCCGGGCGGAGAGGTTCCTGGAACTAAGCGACTTCCCATTGGTGGGGAGTACCAATGGCGCCGCGAGGGCGAGCCACACTTATTTGATCCCGAAACAGTCTTCGCCCTACAACACTCGACTCGTACAAAACGCTATGACATCTTCAAGCGCTATACCAACCGAGTCAATGATCAGAGCACACGGTTAATGACGCTACGCGGTTTATTCGAGTTCAAAGAACAGAGCGCTATCTCTATCGATGAGGTCGAACCAGTGAGTGCGATCATCGCTCGTTTTTCTACTGGAGCGATGTCTTATGGCTCAATTTCACAAGAGGCTCATGAAACTTTAGCTATAGCGATGAATCGCCTCGGTGGAAAATCAAATACGGGTGAGGGCGGAGAAGATCCATCGCGTTATGAAGTAATGGAGAATGGAGATTCAAAGCGCTCTGCGATTAAGCAGGTGGCATCGGGCCGTTTCGGTGTTACCAGCCAATACTTAGTGAACGCCGATGATATTCAAATCAAAATTGCGCAAGGGGCAAAGCCTGGCGAGGGCGGACAACTTCCTGGTAACAAGGTATATCCCTGGATTGCAAAGGTTCGTTACTCAACTCCAGGTGTTGGTCTTATCTCTCCGCCGCCACACCACGATATTTACTCCATTGAAGATCTAGCGCAGTTGATCCATGATTTAAAGAACGCCAATAAAAGCGCCCGTGTGCATGTAAAGCTCGTTGCCGAAGTCGGTGTTGGAACCGTTGCAGCCGGAGTCAGCAAGGCACATGCCGACGTTGTTTTGATCTCAGGTCACGATGGTGGAACTGGTGCATCACCCCTGACATCACTCAAACATGCCGGAGCTCCATGGGAGCTTGGGTTAGCTGAGACTCAACAGGTTTTACTACTCAATAATCTACGTGATCGAATCGTTGTACAGGCCGATGGGCAGTTAAAGACTGGTCGCGATGTAATCATTGCCGCTCTGCTTGGCGCAGAAGAGTTTGGATTTGCTACCGCTCCACTTGTTGTTTCAGGTTGCGTCATGATGCGCGTTTGTCACTTAGATACATGTCCAGTCGGTGTGGCTACACAGAACCCCGAAC
Source organism: Actinomycetota bacterium (assembly GCA_009699645.1). The sequence continues at coordinate 7,112 of WLNU01000008.1, forward strand.
TTCGTGCGCGCTTTACAGGCAAGCCCGAATTTGTTGAAACCTTCTTCGAATACATCGCCGAAGAAGTTCGCGAGATATTAGCTAGCTTAGGATTTAGAACTCTGCTTGAAGCTATAGGCCATGTTGAGTATCTAGAAACTCGGCGGGCAGTTGAACACTGGAAGGCCAGTGGTTTAGACCTCTCGCCACTGCTTGTTCGTCCTGAAAGCTTAAGTGCGCTCCACAATACTGCACGCCAAGATCATGGACTCGATGCCGCCCTTGATAATCAGCTGATTGATCTGGCAGAACCGGCCCTGACACAACAAGAGTTAGTGCGTATCGATCTACCGGTGCGAAATGTGAACCGAACCGTTGGAACAATGTTGGGCGCAGAAATTACCCGAACTTATGGCGGTGCAGGACTGCCCGATGGAACCATTGATATTACTTTGCGCGGATCTGCTGGCCAATCACTCGGTGCTTTTATACCTGCAGGCTTAACGATTCGCTTGTACGGTGATTCAAATGATTATGTTGGTAAGGGTATTTCTGGAGGTCGCGTAATCCTGCGTCCAGATATTTCATCGACATTTAACTCACATGAAAATGTCATTGCAGGAAATGTCATTGGCTATGGTGCAACTTCCGGTCATATTTTGATACGTGGAGTAGTGGGAGAGCGCTTTTGCGTCCGTAACTCTGGGGCAACAGCAATTGTCGAAGGCATTGGGGACCATGGCTGCGAATACATGACTGGCGGAACGGTTGTGGTTCTCGGAAAAATTGGTCGCAATTTTGCCGCAGGAATGTCAGGTGGGCGGGCCTTTGTTTTAGATTTAGATCCTGTAAATGTTAATACCGACATGGTGGATGTCATTGCGGTACCGGTTGATCAACGCGAAGTTCTGAAGTCGATCATCACAGATTTTGCAGATAGCACCGACTCACTCATTGCTAGAGCCCTCTTGGCAGATTGGGATATTGCCATAAATCGCATCTCCCTTGTCATGCCACGTGATTATGCACGGGTACTCGATGCAATGGCGCGTGCAACTCGTGAAGGATTACCAGTTGACGCACTTGTTATGGAGGTAGCAGCTCTTGGCTGATCCAAAGGGATTTATTACAACTCCTCGTGAAGTTCCAACACGTCGCCCCGTTGATGTTCGCATACTAGATTGGCGCGAGGTATACGAACCACAGAGCTTTGAACATCTGCAAAAGCAGGCTGGGCGTTGTATGGACTGCGGAATTCCCTTCTGTCACGAGGGATGCCCACTCGGCAATCTCATCCCAGAGTGGAATGATTTAATTTGGCGTGGAGATAAACACGAAGCTATTGATCGTTTGCATGCGACAAATAATTTTCCAGAGTTCACAGGGCGCCTCTGTCCTGCACCCTGTGAGACTGCTTGTGTAATTGGAATTAATCGTGATGCAGTAACAATTAAACAGGTTGAACTTCGCACCATTGAAGAGGCCTTTGCAACGGGTGAGGTAAAGCCACTCGTACCTGATCGGCTTACTGGAAAGACTGTTGCAGTTATCGGCTCAGGACCTGCCGGATTAGCCGCAGCCCAACAGTTAACGCGGGCAGGCCATACTGTGGCGGTCTACGAGCGTGCGCCAAAAATCGGTGGCTTGCTGCGTTATGGAATTCCTGAATTTAAAATGGAGAAGCATATTCTCGATCGCAGATTAGAACAGATGGAAAAAGAGGGAACACGTTTTCGGCCCGGCGTAGATGTTGGGGGAGAGCTCACAGGATCTGCCCTTCGCAAGAAATACGATGCAATCGTCTTAGCAGTGGGCGCTACAAATTGGCGCGATCTAAATATCTCAGGGCGCGATCTAGTCGGTGTCTACCAAGCTATGGAGTATTTACCGTGGGGCAACGCGCAGGCCCTAGGTGAGGTAGAGACACCATTGATTAATGTTGCAGGAAAGCACGTTGTGATTTTGGGTGGCGGGGACACCGGCGCTGACTGTTTAGGAACGGCGATACGTCAAGGTGCGGCAAGTGTCACTCAGTTAGAGATCATGCCAAGGCCCAGTGATGAGCGCCCAGCATCACAACCATGGCCGACATATCCGATGATCTATCGCGTATCTAGTGCCCATGAAGAGAGAGATAATCGAATGTTTTCAGTGAGCACTGAGGAGTTTCTAGGCGATGATGCTGGAAACTTACGAGCAATAAAAATTGTTGAAACAGAGTTTGTTAATGGAAAATTTGAAGCCGTAACAGGAAGTACCAAAGAGATCCCTGCAGATTTCGTATTTCTGGCTATGGGCTTTACAGGCCCAGAGCAGTCTCCACTACTCACCCAGTTAGAGCTTGCTATCGATGATCGTGGCAACATTGTTCGCGATGCCAACTTTGCAGCAAATGATGATGGTGTATTCGTTGCAGGTGATGCTGGCCGTGGTCAATCACTGATTGTTTGGGCGATCGCAGAGGGGCGAAGTACAGCATCGGCGGTGGATAGATATCTCACTGGTGATACGCAACTTCCAAATCCAATCGAGCCAACTAGCCGTCAATTGATGGTTTAAGGTTGTCGTATGCGTAGAGCAAAAATAGTCTGCACAATGGGCCCTGCCGTTGAATCTGCCGAGAAGGTGAAGGCGCTCATTGAGGCGGGAATGAACATGGCTCGATTGAATCTCTCTCACGGCTCATATGAAGAGCACCAAGTGAGATTTGATCAAGTACGTGCAGCGGCAAAAGAGGCAGGGCGCCCCGTTGCAATCCTTGTTGATTTACAAGGGCCAAAGATTCGTCTGGCTAGATTTGTTAACGGCCCACACGAATTGGCGCGGGGAGATATTTTTACTATTACTACCGATGAAGTTGATGGTACAAAAGATCGTGTCGGCACCACATACATGGGACTACCAGGAGATTGCAAGGCCGGAGATCTCATATTGATCGATGATGGAAAAGTAACAGTGCAGGTTATAGAAGTTAAGGGCAACGATGTGATTACTAAGGTCATCGAACCAGGGGCAGTAAGTAATAACAAAGGAATAAACCTTCCAGGGGTAGCCGTCTCTGTTCCTGCTATGTCAGAGAAAGATATTGAAGATCTGCGTTGGGGACTTAGGGCAGGTGCTGATTTCATCGCACTTTCATTTGTGAGAAATGCCGCCGATATTAAAGATGTTCATGCAATTATGGATGAAGAAGGTATTCGCATTCCTGTAATTGCCAAGATTGAAAAACCTCAAGCCGTTGAAAATATCGCTGAAATTGTCGATGCATTTGATGGAATCATGGTTGCACGTGGTGATTTAGGTGTTGAACTTCCCATAGAAGATGTGCCTCTTGTGCAAAAACTCTGCGTCGAACTTGCGCGCGATATGGCAAAGCCCGTCATTGTTGCAACACAGATGCTTGATTCAATGATCACTAACTCACGTCCAACGCGCGCAGAAGCCACAGACTGCGCCAATGCCGTCATTGATGGGGCAGATGCATTAATGCTCTCGGGTGAGACAAGTATTGGTGAATTTCCGATTGAGGCCGTACAAACTATGGCCCGCATTATTCAAAAGACTGAGGAGGGTGGTCTCGATCGAATCCGTCCTATCCGGACAGCCCCTCGCACTAAGGGCGGCGCTATTACAAAGGCGGCAACAGAGGTCGGTGCAATCGTGGACGCTGAGTATTTGGTTGCATTTACGCAAAGCGGTGACTCGGCACGTCGCATGTCACGACTGCGCTCTCCCATCCCAATTCTTGCAATGACCCCTGAGGTTGGAACATACAATCGTTTATCTCTTTCATGGGGAGTTGAATCGATGCTTACTCCCATCGTTGGTGCAACCGATGAGATGGTGAAGTTGGTCGACACAGTTTTAATCGACTCTGGTAGAGCAGATATTGGAGATAACGTGATGATCGTTGCTGGATCTCCTCCAGGAATACCTGGCTCGACTAATGCGATGCGCGTTCACCGTGTGGGCGATGCCGTTGGTGGCGCTGCTCCTGCCTACCGCTAAGATTTACCAGTAGCGCCTCGGTACTCCAACGGTAGAGAGGGCAGTCTCAAACACTGCATAGTGTCGGTTCGAATCCGACTCGGGGCACGTTAGTAAAAATTTATGTTCCGAAAGGATAATCTGTAGTGATTCGTATTCTCGTTGCCGAAGATGAAGCGCTCATCCGCATGGATCTGGTCGAGATGCTACAAGGTGCTGGCTATGAAGTTGTTGCCGAGGCTAGTAATGGCCAAGAGGCAGTTGATCTAGCCAATCTTCACAAACCAGATATTGCAATTCTAGATGTGAAGATGCCGGTGATGGATGGCATTTCGGCGGCGGAGAAAATAATTAATATAGCTCCAGTTTTAATGCTAACTGCATTTTCACAAAAGGAGCTCGTTGACCGTGCACGCGATGCTGGAGTGATGGCCTATGTCGTTAAACCATTTACTATCACTGATTTAGTACCCGCTATCGAAATTGCAATGAGTAGGCATCTACAGATGCGCTCACTTGCCGATGAAGTGGCCGACTTACATGAGCGCCTTGAAACACGAAAGCTAATCGATCGGGCAAAAGGCATCTTGATGAAGGCACTTAACTTGTCCGAGCCTGAAGCATTTTCCTGGATTCAACGCGCGGCTATGGATCGCCGAATGAGCATGAAGGCCGTGGCCCAAGCCGTCATAAACCCTGAGGCAGTCCCGCTCGACTAAAGGTGAATAGTGCAGTAACCACACTGTCATTTATAACGAAATTGAGATACTTCAGGCATACTTTCGGCTTGTTAACTCTCATTACGTGCCACTATTCTAAGCGTCTCCCTGTCCCGGGACGAAAAGAACAGGAAAGGCACTAAATGAACAAGAAGATCCAGAGTTCACTTGCCGTTGTTACAGCTGCAGCCCTTGCATTTGGCTTAGGCTCAGCTTCATCAGCAAGTGCTGCTGTAAAGACATACACCATCGCCTATCAAGGCCCACTATCTGGTGGAGAAGCCTCAACTGGAACCGATGAGCAAAACGCTGTTAAGTACGCTGCCAAACTATTTATGGCAAAGAATCCCAACATCAAGATCAAGGTTGTATCTGTTGATGATCAGGGAGATCCAGCTGTTGCATCAACAGTTGCTCCAGGAACAGGTGCTAACAAGAGCATTATTGGCGTTGTAGGACCTGCTTACTCAGGTGCAACAATCGCATCACTTCCTTACTACAAGGCTGGCGGATTAGTAATGATCTCTCCATCGGCTACACGCGTATCGCTCACAGATCCAGCATCACCTGACTTCGGCGGACCAGTTTTCCACCGTGTCGTAGGTAAAGATGACTTGCAGGGTCCAGCTTTGGCTAAGTACGCCACAGCCGGTATTACAAGTGCAAAGGTATTTGTTGTCGATGATCAATCAGCATATGCAGTACCACTTCGTGGCTACGTTGAAGCAGGCTTGAAGAAGGTAGCTGGAGCAACTCTTGTTGGTGGGGATTCAGTTCCTAACACAGCAACTGATTACAGCCCAACAATTGCTAAGATCAAGACAGCTGGCGCAACTGTTGTTATCTACACTGGCTACTATTCAGCTGGTGCAATCTTCATTAAGCAGCTACGTGACTCAGGTTCAACAGCGATATTTGCTGGTGGCGACGGAGTCTTCAACCAGGAGTTCCCAAAGCTTGCAGGTACTGCAGCTGAAGGCTCACGCATTACTGGTGTAGGTGGCCTAGCAGGTATCAGTGCAAAACTTGAAGCTGATTTCAAGAAGCAAATGGGTGTTTCATCTGGTGTTTACTCAGTTGAATCATTCGATGCCGCCAATATCCTCCTTGAAGGTATCAAGGCTGGAAAGACAACTCGCGCAGCAATGCTCAAGTGGGTTAAGGCCTACAAGGGTAAGAGCGTGAGTGGCAACGTAATTAAGTTCGATAGCAATGGCGACATTTCTTACGGACTATTTGCTGGATTCACCTCAAAGAATGGTGTTCTAGTTAACACAGGAATCATCAAGTAAGTATTTAGTACTTACGCTTAGTAAGTTGGTGGGTGTTTTGGTTATCTCTATAAAATGAGGCCAAGACACCCACCACTTCTGTAAGTTCTACCTTTATACTCACCCAGAGCAAAAGTGAAGGAGAGCAATGTTTGCAGTATTGATTGATCAATTTTGGTCTCTTACTTTGGCCGGTATTGCTCTAGGTTTTATTTACGTACTGATATCCCTCGGTTACACCATGGTTTATGGCGTTCTTAGGATGATTAACTTTGCCAACTCTGAGATTTTTATGTGGGGAACTTTTGGAACTATCATTACTAACCGCGATATTTTTCATTACACGCAGACATCCGAACCCGCACAGGGATGGAAGTTAGCTCTTGTTCTGATCTCCTCTCTGCTCATGTCGATGTTTGTCGCGGCATTGACTGCAGTCTTTGTTGAATTCGTCGCATACCGCCGCTTGCGTATGAAAGGCACTAACCGCCTTGCTACCTTGATCTCTGCTATTGGAATATCTATCGCTCTTCAGGAGCTAATGCGATTGCTTACAGACTCTCGACCAGTGGGCTCTCCACGTGTACTTGAAAAGATTATTCTGGCTGAAGTTTGGGGAGCAAATATCCGTCTCGATACTGTAGTCACAATTATTGCAGCGGCTGTGATCTTCTTCATTCTCGAGCGATTTATTCAATTATCTCGAATGGGAAAAGCGATTCGCGCTGTGTCACAGAATGAAGATGCCGCAAAGCTCATGGGAGTCAATCTCAACAGAATTATCACAGTAACATTTTTAGTTGGCGGTTTAGCTACTGGTGCTGCCGCATTTTTCTACATTACAGTCTTTGAGTACACCAAGTTCAATATTGGCTTCACCATGGGTATGGCCGCATTTACTGCCGCTGTGATAGGCGGTATTGGAAACATTAGGGGTGCATTCTTTGGGGGTTTGAGCCTTGGCCTACTTGAGGTTTATGCATCTGCAGTTCTTGGAACTCAGTGGAAGGCCGTTACTGTATTTATTGTCTTAGTTTTAGTTCTTCTCTTTAAGCCAAATGGTTTATTTGGCGAAGCTGTCCAACAGACGAGGGCATAAGGATATGAAAATTCGTAACTACTGGAATTTACGTGACTTTGGTGCATCGGTTTGGGAGAACGCCAATCGCCCTAAACGAATTGTAATTGCAATTACCGCTGTTATATTGGTCGGACTTTTACCTTTTGCTGGAGCAAGTTTCTTAGCAACACCTATCGCTGCCTATGACGCAGTACTTGTTTATCCAGTGGGAGTATTTGTTTTAATGGCACTGGGTTTAAATATCGTTGTCGGAAAATCAGGAATGCTCGATCTAGGCTACGTTGCATTCTTTGCAATCGGTGCCTACACAATGGCACTCATGGGTACCCATACCGGTTTAAACACTTGGGAGATCATGCCCTTTGGTATTGGCTTTGCCATGTTGGCCGGCGTATTACTTGGTCTTCCAACGCTTCGCCTTCGTGGTGATTATTTAGCGATTGTTACACTGGGCTTTGGAGAAATTGTTCGACTGGTCGCTCTGAACTCTTCCTGGACTAAGGGCCCTAATGGAATCGCAAATATTCCGATGCCTCCAGATATTGGCCCGCTCAAATTTAAATTAGATGATCAGAAGGTTTTTTTCTGGGTCGTCGTAATAATGATTTTGCTGGTCATCTGGATGATTCGACGTTTGAGTATTCGCCGCCCAGGACGAGCATGGGAGGCGATCCGACAAGATGAGGATGCAGCAGAGCTCATGGGTGTGCCGACTCTTAAGTACAAAATTTGGTCATTTACTTTGGGTGCTGCAGTCGGTGGGGCGGCAGGTGTTCTTTATGCCTCCAAGAATCTTTTTATCGCACCTGAGATGTTTACCCTTAACGTCTCCATTTTAATTCTCTCCTGCGTTGTATTTGGAGGAATTGGAAATATTTGGGGCGTCGTAGTTGGGGCGACGATTCTGGGCTACCTACCAGATCGAATCCGTTTTATCTCTGATGCACGCCTACTGGTATTTGGCACAGTACTAGTTGTTGTCATGAATTTTAGACCCGATGGGCTGCTGCCACGTAAAAAGCGTGAAAAGGCGATAGTAAAGAGAGAGGTCAACGTCTAAATGTCCGAGACACTTCTTTCAATTAAAAATCTAACGATGAAGTTTGGTGGAGTAACGGCCCTTGGTGAAGTCAATCTAGAGGTTAAGAAGGGTGAAATTCTCGCTTTGATCGGGCCCAATGGTGCGGGTAAGACAACTGTTTTTAATGTTATTACTGGTGTCTATCAAGCAACAAGTGGCTCGATTACATTTGATGGAATTGAACTAAAGAAGCAGAAGCGATTTGAAATTACGCAGCTTGGGATTGCGCGTACTTTTCAAAATATCCGTTTGTGGGGAGATATGACTACCCTTGAAAACGTTATTACTGCAACAGATGCGCATAAGAAGAGTGGCCTAATAGGAGCTCTCTTCGGTCTGCCTCGCGCCCGTCGGGAAGAGAGAGAAAATCGTGAACGTGCGATTGAAATCCTCAAGTTCATCGGAATCGATGAGTACTCCGATCGTTTGGCAAAGAATCTTCCCTATGGCGTTCAACGACGTTTGGAGATTGCTCGCGCGATGGGCACCTCGCCAAAACTCTTACTTCTGGACGAGCCAGCTGCTGGCTTTAACCCGGCAGAAAAAGTCGAGCTTGCAGCGTTGATTAAAAAAATCCGCGATGCCGGTTACACCGTTCTTCTAATCGAGCACGATATGTCATTGATTATGGGCATCTCAGATCGAGTGGCTGTTTTAGATTTTGGTATCAAGATCGCCGATGATCTGCCAAGTAAGGTTCAGAAAGATCCCAAGGTTATTGAGGCCTATTTAGGAGTGCCAGCAGATGCGTCTTGAAATTAAAGATCTCCACGTCCACTACGGCAAGATTGAGGCGATCAAGGGAATCTCTGTCGTTGTCAATGAGGGTGAGATCGTGACGTTAATCGGTGCTAACGGCGCCGGCAAAACGACAACACTTAAGACAATCTCAGGTCTTCGCAAAGTATCAAGTGGTGCGATTTTATTTGATGGCCAAGATATCTCGAAGGTTCCAGCCCATGAGAGAGTAGATCTTGGAATCTCACAGGCCCCAGAGGGCCGGGGAATCTTTCCTGGAATGAGCGTTCTAGAAAATCTGGAGATGGGAAAGTTTCATCGCAAGAGCCGCAAAGCCGAGATGGATGAGGATCTAGATAAAATCTACGCACTCTTTCCACGTTTAAAGGAGCGCACATCCCAGGCAGGTGGAACATTATCTGGGGGAGAGCAACAGATGCTGGCCATTGGCCGAGCCCTTATGGCACGTCCTAAAGTCTTACTCCTTGATGAGCCATCGATGGGTCTTGCACCACAGATGATTGCAAATATCTTTCGCATCATTACCGAGATCAATAAGACGGGTGTGACTATCTTGCTCGTTGAGCAAAATGCCCAGCAAGCTCTGCAGAGAGCACACCGGGCATACATCCTTGAGACTGGAAACGTAGTCAAAGAGGCCAAGGCCTCTGATCTGCTCAATGATCCAGCCGTGCGCGAGGCTTACCTGGGCACTGGGGCGCACTCTTAAAGTTTTAGCGCTCTGCCAAAATCAGACAGGTAATACGTGCAGTACATGTTCGCTCACCTTTGTCATTAGTAATAACGACGTCGTAAGAACACAGAGTTTTTCCAAGAGATAGCGCAGTTGCAACGGCCGTAACAACTCCGCTCGTTGCAGATTTGTGATGAGTGGCGTTGATATCAACTCCAACACTCATTCGAGTAGGACCTGCATGCAGGGCTGTTCCAACTGAGCCAAGGGTTTCAGCTAAGACAACACTTGCACCGCCATGTAAGAGCCCAAGAGGTTGAGTGTTTCCCTCTACTGGCATAGTTGCTACTAATCTTTGCGGAGAGGCTTCGATAATCTCGATACCCATCTTTATCCCAAGTGCTCCGCCGCCACGCTCTTTAATAATCTCTAAGAATTTCTCATTGCTCATAAGACATGAGTCTAACCAACAATCTAAGATGAACCCATGAGCAAACGCCTATTACTAATAGATGGGCACTCAATGGCATATCGGGCCTTTTACGCCCTTCCAGCTGAAAATTTCACTACGGCTAGCGGACAGCATACAAATGCCATTTATGGCTTTGCCACGATGCTGCTCTCCTTGCTCACTAGTGAGAGGCCCACGCATGTAGCCGTTGCCTTTGATGTCTCTCGTAAAACCTTTCGCTCTGAGATCTTCCCCGAGTACAAAGCCAACCGCGCCAAAACCCCTGATGAGTTTCGGTCGCAGATGTCGTATTTGCATGAGTTGGTAGCTGCCTTTGGTATCACAACATTTGAAGTTGAGGGCTACGAGGCCGATGATATTTTGGCCACCATTGCAAAGCGTGCCGAGAGTGAAGGTGCCCATACTCTTATCTGCACGGGTGATCGGGACTCATTTCAATTAGTTAACGAGATGACAACGGTGCTCTATCCCAAGCGTGGGGTAAGTGATTTAGCGCGCATGACTCCAGAATCCGTATATGAAAAGTATGGGATGACACCAACGCAGTATCCAGACTTTGCCGCCCTTCGCGGAGATCCAAGCGATAACTTGCCCTCGGTTCCAGGAGTTGGTGAAAAGACGGCCGCTAAATGGATCGTTGACTATGGATCACTCAAAGAGCTCATCGCAAATGCCGATAAGTTAAGTGGCAAGGTTGGCCAGTCTCTGCGTGATTCAATTGATAGCGTCATTCTTAATAGCGAATTAACTCAGTTGGTTTCAGATGTTCCCATCAGTCTTACAATCGATGATTTAGCGTGGTCTGGAGTGGATGAAAATAAGGTCGCTCCTTTATTTAATCTCCTTGAATTTAAAACTCTCAAAGATCGCATGAAACCTATTCTGCTCCAAGGCAGCACGCCAACTAGTGTTGAGCCCGAGTTCACTCTCTTTGCCCAAGAGATGAGTGAGGGTGTACTTACTTCAAAAGAGGCAGATGCAAAGATTGCCGCGCATACTGGCGCTCTGGCTATCACTTTTTCACTGATAGAAGAAAAACTGCAGAGTTTTGCCGTAGCTCTCTCACCGGATGATGCCTTTTTAGTGCACTCATCCAAGTTGGGGGATTGGGCCACGAATCCAGAGATTAAAAAGATCGCCCATGATGCTAAGTCTTTATCACGTAACTATCCGATCTATGGCGTTGAGTTTGACAGCGCACTTGCCGCCTATCTCGTTAACCCTGGTGTTCGAACACAGGAACTTACAAACGTACAGGAGCGATGGGGAGATGGCTCTGCTATTAACTCCTCTACTCCAGAGCAAGAGCTACTTACTTCAGCAAGAGCGCTTTTTTTCTTACAGGGCTCACTTACTCGCGAACTAAAGGAGCGTGGCCTATACGAGCTATTTGTTTCGATGGAGTTGCCCATTGCAGAACATCTATCGCAGATGGAAAATATTGGTATTGCCGTCGATCGCAAAGAGTTGGAGAAGCTTTATACCTTCTTTGAAGGAGAGGTAGCTCGAGAGACTAAGGCGGCCCACGATAGCGTTGGCCACGAGTTCAATGTTGCCTCACCTAAACAGCTTCAGGTAGTTCTATTCGATGAGCTAAAACTGCCAAAGACTAAGAAAATTAAGACCGGATACACCACCGATGCCGAAAGTTTGGAGTGGCTGCATCAAAAGAGTGGGCACCCATTATTAGCCCATCTCTTGCGCATCAGAGAGACGAAGAAACTTGCCACGACCGTTGACGGATTAATCTCAGAGATCGCACCAGATGGTCGCATTCACACTCACTTTGGTCAAACAGTGACATCTACTGGACGGCTCTCATCAATCGGACCAAATTTACAAAATATTCCAGTGCGCACTGAAGAGGGTCGCACGATTAGAAACGCATTTATTGCTGGCACGGGATATGTGGGCTTATTAACCGCTGACTACAGTCAGATTGAGATGCGCATTATGGCTCACCTATCAGATGATGCGAAGTTGTTGGCCGCTTTTGAGTCTGGTGAGGATCTGCATGCCACGATTGCTGCAGTGATCTTTGGTGTTAAGGCCAACGATGTTGATCCAGAGATGCGCCGCCAGATTAAGGCGATGTCCTATGGCCTTGCCTATGGGCTTTCATCATTTGGATTATCGGTGCAGTTAGATATCACTCCGGCCGAAGCACAAGGTTTAATGGAGACCTACTTTCAACGATTTGGCGGAATCCGTGATTACTTAAAGACGGTGGTTGAGCAGGCACGCAAAGTTGGATATACCGAAACTATTATGGGGCGTCGCCGCTATTTACCGGATTTAATGAGTGATAACCGACAACGCCGTGAAGTCGCAGAGAGAATGGCACTTAACGCACCGATTCAGGGATCGGCAGCCGACATTATTAAGTTGGCAATGCTCAAGGTGCAAAGCGCTATTCAAGAGCAAGAACTTCAATCGCGATTATTGTTACAGATACACGATGAGCTCATCCTTGAAGTTGTCAAAGGTGAAGAGGATGCAATCACGACACTCGTTATGCGTGAAATGGGTGCGGCATATCCCCTTCGAGCACCTCTGGATGTCAGTGCAGGTCTGGGTCTGACGTGGCGTGAAGCTGCGCATTGAGATCTTCTTCATCGGTAGGTATTCGATTTGCAGCTTTTAGACGGGCTCTACCGATGCTTAAGACGATATTCCCAAGGCCAATAAATACTGCAGTCAGTGCTAAACAAAATTGCGGTGATATTGACTCTGAGATAATTCCACCAAGGGCAGCACCAAGTGACATCACACTGCCCTCTACTGTCCAAAGCCAAGCCATATAAGAAACTGCCGAACCCTTTGGGCGAACAGCCTCCATGACCTCCCAGTAAAAGACTTGAACTGCGCCGCCAATAAAGCCTAAGAAGGCTCCAGCAATTGCCATCGACCAACCTGGATATGTAAATGCTATGGGAATCGATATGAGAAACCAGAGAAGATAACTTTTGCGAAGTGCGGCAAGTGAGGATGTGCGTCGTGAGAGCAGTCCTGCGACTAATCCACCCACGATGCTAGAAATACCCATAGCGGCAAAGACCCAAGCGGTGCGATGTGCAACGTTTTCTAACGTTGCAAATGCTGGAACTGCAACGTCAAAGAGACCCCAAGCAAAACCGATAAATGATCCTTCCAGCATCATCAATCTAAGTGCAGGGTTGTGCCAGAGAGATTGAGCGTCTTTCTCTTTCTTCTCCGGTATCCAATCTCTGGAAATTGGTGCAAGTGCAAGTGCGCCGCCACCCATAATCATAAGAACTGCAGCAGTAAGAAGGGCACTACCTGGATGTGAGGAAAGGGCAAGCGTTGTAGCTACTACTGGTCCAATGACGCTAGCTGTATTCATCACAGAGGTATCAACGGCATAGGCCGTGCGCAGAAAATCACCAGTGACAACTGATCTCCATAATGGGCGTATCGAGAGATTAATTGGCGGAGCAGTGAGTCCCATGATGGTTGCCATGACAAGAATGAATGTTGATGAGTGAGAGATATTGACCATGATCATCATTCCTGCATATGCCGGAACAAGAATTCGTATCGGCCATTTCTGACCATACCTATCGATTACCGAACCTCGAATTCCGGCAGTAAAAGATCCAGCTAAGGAGTTTGCACCAATCACTAAACCAGCAAGGGCGATAGACCCTGTCTCTTGCTGTGTTTTAAAGAAAAGAGCCAATCCCACCATGCCGTAGGCGACCCGGGCCGGGAATGCCGCGAGAACTAATACCCAGACGTTAGGGAGTGCAAATAGCTGGCGATAGCGATTCATTATGGGCATGAGTCTAATGATTGGGCCTAGATAAATGAGTGGATTTGCTCAATAGGACGTCAAAACCGTACCCTTGCCCTCCAACCACGAAAGTGGAAACTACTACTCATCTATCCCTACGGAGCACACTTGTCTACAACAACACCAGTAATTGCAGTAAATGACATTGGATCGGCCGCTGATTTTCTAGCCGCAATCGAAGGAACTATAAGAAATTTTAATGATGGAGATCTCGTCGTCGGAACAATC
>WLNU01000080.1 GCA_009699645.1 Actinomycetota bacterium
AGTGTGAGCAACTGATGGCTCTTTAACTTGAATTGGTTGGAAGCGGCGCTCAAGGGCTGCATCCTTTTCAACGTGCTTGCGATATTCGTCAAGAGTTGTGGCACCGATTGTCTGTAACTCACCTCGGGCAAGCATTGGCTTGAGGATGCTGGCGGCATCGATTGCGCCTTCGGCTGCACCTGCACCGACAAGGGTATGAATCTCATCGATAAAGAGAATGATGTCACCGCGAGTTTTGATCTCTTTGAGAACCTTCTTTAAGCGCTCTTCGAAATCTCCACGGTAGCGACTACCGGCAACGAGTGCACCTAAATCAAGTGAGTACAACTGCTTATCTTTTAGAGTCTCTGGAACATCGTTCTTATAAATCGCTTGTGCTAAACCTTCAACAACTGCAGTCTTACCAACTCCTGGCTCACCGATTAATACTGGGTTGTTCTTTGTGCGACGGGATAAAACCTGCATGACGCGCTCGATCTCATTTTCGCGACCGATTACTGGATCAAGCTTTCCTTCACGGGCGGCCTGTGTGAGGTTGCGACCGAATTGATCTAAAACTAATGATGTTGATGGTGTGCCCTCTGCTGGTCCGCCCTGTACAACGGCCTCTTTACCTTGGTAACCAGAGAGCAGTTGAATAACTTGCTGGCGTACGCGATTTAAATCTGCGCCAAGCTTTACAAGTACTTGTGCGGCGACGCCTTCGCCTTCGCGAATTAATCCAAGCAAAATATGTTCAGTACCGATGTAGTTATGACCAAGTTGCAAGGCCTCACGCAGTGAGAGTTCGAGAACTTTTTTCGCACGCGGTGTAAATGGAATATGGCCACTTGGTGCCTGTTGGCCCTGTCCGATGATCTCCTCTACTTGTGCGCGAACGCCTTCGAGTGAGATGCCGAGTGATTCAAGTGCCTTTGCTGCAACGCCTTCACCTTCATGAATGAGTCCGAGCAAGATGTGCTCTGTTCCGATGTAGTTGTGATTGAGCATGCGAGCCTCTTCTTGGGCCAGCACAACAACACGTCGGGCTCGGTCGGTAAAGCGCTCAAACATTGGCGTACTCCTTCTTATTCAATTGATTAAGCCTAATACCTGAGTAGCCAGGCTCGCGAGGTGGATTGCTCTCGACATTTACAACCCTAGGAGTGGGGCTTTTATGCCCCGATTGGCCCTATATCTAGGTGAGAATCTTCAACATTCTGGTGTTTCCAAGGGTATTTGGCTTGGCAGATTCAAGGTCCAAGAACTCCGCAACACCGGCATCGTATGAACGCAGAAGTTCGGCATAGACATCGGCATCTACGGGTGTGCCCTCAATCACTTCGAAGCCATGGCGACTGAAGAACTCAATTTGGAAAGTCAGGCAGAATATTTTTTCAACACCGACTTCACGGGCACGTTCGATAATTGCCTCGAGGATTTGATGACCAATCCCCTGCTTTTGTAAACCTTCTACAACTGCCACTGTTCTGACCTCTGCGAGATCTTCCCACAAAATATGTAGCGCACCACAGCCAACCAGAACACCATCTTTTTCGGCAACGATAAACTCCTGAACGCTTTCATAGAGCGTTACCGTCTCTTTTGAAAGCATTTGACCTGGGGCGGCGTAAGAGTCAACAAGTGTGCGTATTGATTTCACATCTTTAGTCTGAGCAGGACGAATAACCAGCATCGTTAGTCGGCCTCGGGTTTTACTAATGGGAACAAAATAGTTTCACGGATACCAAGACCTGTAAGCGCCATTAATAAACGATCAACGCCCATTCCCATTCCGCCCATTGGTGGCATGCCAAACTCCATAGCGCGCAAGAAATCCTCATCAACCTGCATTGCCTCTAGATCACCTTTTGCACCCAATGTTGACTGTTCGATTAAACGCTCTCGCTGGATAACTGGATCAATTAACTCGGAGTATCCAGTTGCAAGTTCAAAACCATCGATATACAAATCCCACTTTTCAGCAACACCCGGCAGTTCACGATGCGCGCGAACAAGTGGGGATGTATCAACGGGGTAGCCCATGACGAAAGTAGGTGCAATCAACTGATCTTTTGCTACATGTTCAAAAATCTCTTCAGCTAACTTGCCTGTAATCCACTTGGGGTCGATCTTGATACCAAGTTTTATGGCGATAGTTTTTAATTCGGCGATAGGTGTTAAGGCGCTAACGCTCTGACCAACTCCCTCAGAGATAGCGTCGTATAAGGATATTTCACGCCAGCTTCCACCAAGATCGGCCTGCCGACTATCGTGGTGTGTAACGGTGTGCGAACCAGCAACTGCCATCGCAGCACTTTGAACAAGGGTGCGGGTTAAATCGGCGATTGATCTCCAATCTCCGTATGCCTGGTAACACTCAATCATGGCAAACTCTGGAGAGTGTGAAGAGTCTGCACCTTCATTGCGAAAGTTGCGGTTAATCTCAAATACACGTTCGATTCCACCGACTACACAGCGCTTTAAAAAGAGCTCAGGAGCGATGCGCAGGTAGAGATCCATGTCGTAGGCGTTGGAGAAAGATTTAAATGGACGTGCAGTTGCACCACCATGCATAACCTGCAACATCGGTGTTTCAACCTCAATAAAATTAGCTTCTGCAAAAGTATTACGCAATGACGTCATAACGGCTGGCCTCAAGCGTGCATTAGCGCGCGCTTCGGGACGAACGATTAAATCAACGTAGCGCATCCGAACACGAGTCTCTTCAGACATAGGCTTGTGGTCGTTGGGTAGTGGTCGCAGAGATTTCGAAGCTAACTTCCATGATGCGGCAAGGATTGAAAGTTCACCGCGCTTTGAAGTAATAATCTCACCGGTAACAGAGACAATGTCACCTAAATCAATATCTGATTTCCAAGCATCAATGGAGGATTGCCCGATTTTATCTAGTGAAAACATCGCTTGAAGCTCGGTGCCATCTCCCTCTCGAAGTGTTGCAAAACAAAGCTTTCCAGTATCGCGCTTGAAGATAATGCGGCCCGTGAGGCTTTCAGTAATACCAGTTGCAACATCTATTGCCAGCCCTGCATGTTGTTGACGAACTTCTAGAAGTGATTTTGTACGTGGCACGGATACTGGATATGGCTCAGACCCAGCCTTAATAAGAGCTGCCCGCTTCTCGCGGCGAATCCGTAACTGCTCAGGCAGATCCTCGTCGATGGCTGGGTTTTCATTACTCATAATAAGGTGGAGTCTACCGACTTAGGCATTTCGTTCGTGAATTAAACGAAGGCCAATCAGTGTTAAATCTGGTTCGTGATCGGTAATCGTTTCCGAAACTCCGATAATCAACGGCGCTAATCCGCCAGTGGCAATCACCTTTGGCTTACCCGAATATGACTCGGCCAGTTCAGCGGTGATGCGATCTACTAGGCCATCTACCTGACCGGCAAAGCCAAAGATTGTGCCTGATTGCAACGCTTCAACAGTATTTTTTCCAATGACATTCTTAGGTCTCACTAATTCGACTTTACGCAACTGTGCTGCGCGCGCAGCAAGTGCATCAACTGAGATCTCAATACCTGGGGCAAGTGCACCTCCTAAGAACTCTCCCTTAGGAGATACAACATCAAGGTTTGTCGATGTTCCGAAATCTACGACAATTGCTGGGCCGCCAAATAACGTATGTGCTGCGAGAGTATTTACGATTCGATCGGCACCAATCTCCTTAGGATTATCAACCAACAGAGGGACACCTGTCTTGACCCCTGGCTCGATAATCGTTGTGCGGACATCACTAAAATAATCACTGATCATGCTGCGTAATTCGCGCAAGGTTGCTGGCACTGTTGAGCAGATTGCTAATCCCGTTACCGTGTAATCCTCAACTAGTGATCGATATTGCAGCCATAGTTCATCGGCCGTACTGCGAGGATCAGTTTTAACTCGCCATGAGCGAACTAAATCTTCACCATCAAAGACGCCTAAAACAGTATTGGTATTACCTACATCGATTGTTAGTAGCATCAGGCACCCATTCTCATATTATCTATTAAGCGCACACCATCAATCCAGCCCGCGATGATTGCACGCTTATGTTTTGTTGAATCTGTTGCAAGTGAAAAATCCTCTTCATTAACAATGACGGCATAGTCACATTCAAAGCCAGCATCAGTTGAAAGAGTTGTATCAATAATCTCTTGAGCAATAGCGACGGTTGGTGCTAAGCGAGCCGCAGCCATTGCACGATAAATAACATTTGCACTCATGCGACCGTGCTCACTTAACCGGACATTGCGGGAGGAGAGTGCCAGACCGTCATATTCGCGTACGGTTGGAATACCTACGATCTCTACTGAGCTTTTCATCGCACGAATAATCTGAAGTTGTTGAAAATCTTTTTCGCCAAAGATTGCAGCCTCCGGCTTAACAATCTCAAATAGGCGATTAACAACAGTGACAACACCATCAAAGTGTCCTGGGCGAGATGCACCTTCATAGAGATCGGCTATTGATGAGGCTGTTAACTTAGTAATCTCGCCTGGATAAATCTCTTCATAATCTGGCATCCAAATCTCTGTGGCACCGGCAAGAGTTGCCAGTTGAATATCGCGCTCGGGGCTACGCGGATACTTCGCAATATCGTCGGGATTTTCAAACTGCAACGGATTAATAAAAATACTAACTACAACCTCTTTACTCATGCTGCGCGCACGTTTAATCAACGCTTGGTGGCCCTTATGTAGGGCTCCCATCGTTGCAACTAATACGCTCATATGGCTCCAGTCCTTTCAGGTACCGGGCGAGGTGTAGCAAAGTTTACGCTCTAGATGGCAATTGCGCCAAAAGCTGATCGATCCTTCCATGCGTAAGTAGCACTGCATCGGCATCGATTTCATGCCATGGCTCTAAGACGAATCTGCGCTCGTGGGCACGTGGATGCGGGAGCTCTAACTCGGAACTCGCACTCAAAAGTGCGCCATACTGAATCAGATCTAAATCGATAGTACGTGGCCCCCAGTGTTCGATACGTTCGCGGCCCATGCTTTTTTCAATTCCTTGTAACAATGAGAGTAAATCCAATGCTGGAAGATCGCTCTCAATAACACAGACTGCATTTACATAATCTGGTTGAACTGG
>WLNU01000081.1 GCA_009699645.1 Actinomycetota bacterium
CTCCTCTTGCTGAAATGCGATCTTTTGCTATGGTTTCAGACCCTGCGTTATAAACAACTCCTGGATTCATGAGGACCCCTCTCGAAAGGAAGCCTACCGATGAAAATTCTCCGACATGCACGTGCTACATGGAGTGGACCGGTTCCAAGCGGAACGGGGAGCATGGTCCTTGGCCGCGATGGCCTAGTTATACCTTTCTCTTTAAAGAGCCGCACAGAAGATGGAATGGGAACTAACCCAGAAGAGCTCATTGGCGCAGCACATGCTGGATGTTTTTCGATGGCTTTAACTAGTTTGATTGAAGATGCTGGCAAGCCAGTTGGAGAGATTGAGACGTCGGCACGTGTGACACTAGAGCAGCGCGATGATGGTTTCTGGATTAGTGAAGTCCACTTAATTACTCAGGGGCGCAATCAAAGCTTGACTGAGGCGGAGTTTAAGGATTTCGCAGCCAAGGCAAAGCTCACATGCCCAGTTTCAAAGCTCTACTCATCTGCCGTTATTACATTGGATGCTTCGCTGGCCTAGCTAGTAATCAGGGCTTTAGAACTATCCGAATCGGATTTCCGATTTTTTGTGCTAATTGATCAAGGGCTTCACCAGCTTTTTCAAGTGGCAGAACGGATGTAATTGATCCAGAGAGATCTAGTTTTCCTACCCTAATCAACTCAACTAACTCTTGAGTGTGATGAGGCTCTGAACCGTAGTGGCCAATAATTTGATTGCGCTTATAAGCAAAGGCCATGTCGTTTGGAATAATAATTGCCTCACTCGCAATTCCCACAATTACTAAGCGCCCACATTCAGCTAAAAGTGGTAGGGCTTGTGTGCGCACCGCACTCGCACCTGCGAAATCAAAGGCTGCATCTATTCCACGACCCTGTGTTGCTGTACGAATCTTTTTAGAAAACTCTGGATCACTGGGATCAAGTGCTAAGTCGGCGCCAACGGCTAATGCGCGCTCGCGCGCTTGCTGCAGTGGATCCACTGCGATTATTGGGCCAGAGCCGATGATCTTTAAGAGTTGAACGGCATGGACTCCGAGGCCCCCGATTCCGAAAACCGCACTTGATTGACCCGATTGCACTTGAGCGCTCTGAGTAATAGCGGCCCACGGCGTTGAGACTGCATCGGGGATGATGCAAGCTTCTTCAAAACTTAACTTGTCATGAATTGCAACTAAGGACTCTGAATGTGTGATCATGAACTCTGCGAAGCCGCCATCAAAATCAAAACCTTGGGTGCGAACGCGCCCCTTTTCATCGCGGATTCCAGCACAGACAATCACGCGATCACCGATGCTCCAACCGGTAACACCATCACCTAGTGAATCAATGATCCCCGATACTTCGTGTCCGATTGTTACCTCATCGCCCTCTAAATATCCGGGTGAGAGAGTGGAATCAAGTAAGTGAACATCGGATAGACACACACCTGCGGCCTTAACCTGAAGGCGAACCTGTCCTAGAGATGGCTCTGGAATAGGATGATCAACGACTTCAAACTCGCGTGTGCTAATTTTTATACGACCAGCGCGCATTAGATCATCCTCATCGCTCGATTTACCATCAGATTAACTGCATCGCCAAAGCCTGCAAAGGAGGGGTTAGTAGTTTGGCCGCCCACATATCTAGCCCATATCTGTTGGAGAATAACGGTTAATCTAAATAAACCAAATACTTCATAGAAAGTAAAGTTGGCAGTGCCCCACTCAGATTTGGCTAAGTAGCTTTCAATAAACTCTTTGCGCGTTGGCATACCGGGCAGATGACTTGGCTGTCGGCGCAGATTTGCAAAAGCGGCTTCATCGCTGTGATCTATCCAGTAGGCCATTGAAGAGCCCAAATCCATAAGCGGGTCACCAATTGTTGCGAGTTCCCAATCGAGGGCGCCAACTAGTGATGGAGCTTTATCTAGATTGAAGACTAAATTATCTAAGCGCCAATCTCCGTGGATTACACATGATGCAACATCGGCTGGTTGATTCTGATCCAACCATCTCATTAAAATTTCCGCATCTGGAACATCGCTCGTGAGTGCGTTGCGATAGCGCCGAGACCAGCCCTCTACTTGTCGCCCAACATAGCCAGGACCCTTACTGAGCTGCGCAAGTGATGTGGCATCGATATGGTGCAATGAAACCAAACCGTTGATTACTAAATCACCGATGAGTGTGATCTCCTGCTCAGTCAGCGATACCCCACTGGGTAGTTCGCGCCGAAAAATTACGCCATCAATCTTTTGCATCACATAGAAATCAGATCCAATAATCGATTGATCTTCACAGAGTGCAATTACTTTAGGAGTTATTGGAAACTGTGGGTGAAGAGTTTTTTGGATAAAGAACTCACGTTTCATATCGTGGGCAGATGCCGCCTTTGTTCCAACAGGTGGCCTCCTGAGAATAAGTTGGCGCTCCTTATATGACAGCAAATATGTCAGGTTAGATGCCCCTGAATTAAACTGCTGAACTAGCGGTTTATCGGCGGGAGTATCAGAGTTCTGCAATAGCCATTGATGTACGGCATCGATATCGAAGGCATCTTCGCTTCGAACCCCACCAAGTTCGGCTGCCATTATTTAGCGGTGTGCTGGCTTTTAATTTCAATGCGCGCAATATCGCGCAGATGTACTTCATCTGGGCCATCTACGATGCGAAGAGTACGTATGCCGGCAAACATTGCAGCCAGTGGTGTGTCCTGGCTGACACCTGCACCACCATGGATTTGAATCGCGTGATCGATAATTCGCTCAGCCATGCGGGGAACAACGACCTTAATCGCAGCTATCTCTTTGCGGGCCGCTTTTGTACCAACGGTATCGATGAGCCAGGCCGTCTTTAGAACAAGTAAACGCGCCTGCTCGATATCGATTCGAGCGTTAGCAATCCACTCTTGGATAACACCTTGTTGCGAAAGCTCTTTTCCAAAAGTTGTACGTTCAGCTGCGCGGGCAACCATGAGAGATAAGGCGCGCTCTGCCATTCCGATTGCACGCATGCAGTGATGAATACGTCCTGGCCCGAGTCGTGCTTGGGCAATCTCAAAGCCAGAGCCTTGAGAACCTATTAAATTAGCACTAGGAACTTTCACGTTTTCAAAGAGTATCTCTGCATGACCATGTTGGTCTTCATAACCAAAGACAGTTAAATTTCGCAGCACCTTTACACCTGGTGTATCAATCGGTACTAAGACCATTGACTGACGTCGGAAGCTTTCGGCATCTGGGTCGCTCACTCCCATGACGATTAATATTTTGCAGCGAGGATCGAGTGCACCAGTTGTCCACCATTTGCGACCATTGATGACGAACTCATCACCAACGCGAGTGATGCGGGTAGATATATTGCTGGCATCACTTGATGCAACATCGGGCTCGGTCATTGCAAAGCCAGATCGAATCTCACCATTTAGTAGGGGCTCTAGCCACTGCGCCTTTTGTGCAGCACTTCCAAATAAGTGCAGAACCTCCATATTTCCGGTATCAGGTGCGGCGCAGTTAAGTGCCTCAGGTGCAATCTCGGGAGACCAGCCCGTGAGTTCGGCTAAGGCTGCATAGTCAGTAACAGTTAAGCCATGGACTGGATCATGTGAATCTGGAAGAAATAAATTCCAGAGACCCTTAGATCGCGCCGACGCTTTAAGCTCTTCAACTATTGCAGGAAGCTCATGTGGGCGTCCAGATTTTTGTAGTGCTACACGCTGTTGATGATAGATCGCCTCTGCAGGAAAGATGCTCTGCTCCATAAAGATGCGCAGGCGATTGAGATAATCCTGGGCCTTTGAACTATTACTGAACTCCATGGTAGTACCGTACGCATATCGCGCTTAAAAAGGGAGAGCCGCATGAATATTTTAGATAGATTTCGACTGGATGGGAAAGTGGCAGTTGTCACAGGGGCATCATCAGGACTCGGAGTTGCATTTGCCCAAGCGCTAGCCCAAGCCGGAGCAGATGTAGTTTTAGGTGCTAGACGAGTCGAACGATTGTCCGAAACCGGCGCACTTATTGAGGCCGAGGGTAGAAAATTCGCTGCACTACAAACTGATGTAACAAACCCAGATGATTGCACTGCTCTTATCGCACTTGCGATGGAGCGCTTTGGTCGGGTTGATATTTTAGTAAATAATGCTGGTGTCGGAACTGCAGTGCCGGCGACATCTGAGACTCCAGATCAGTTTCGTAGTGTCATCGATGTTAATTTAATGGGTGCATATTGGATGGCCCAAGCATTTGCACGTGCAGCAAAAAACGGTGGTGTAATTGTTAATATCTCTAGCATCTTAGGAATGCGCCCTGGGGGTTTGCCACAAGCAGCATATGCATCGAGCAAGGCGGGCTTGATTGGATTAACCCGCGACCTTGCCGCACAGTGGACGGGCCGAAAAGGAATCCGAGTAAATGCACTTGCTCCTGGATATTTTCCATCTGAGATGACTGAAGATTTACCTGACGCAACGATTCAAATGGTGGTTGCACTAACAGCGGCGGGGCGCATAGGTAGACCAGAAGAGCTGGCATCTACGCTTATTTGGCTGGCAAGTGATGCATCATCCTATGTTTCAGGGGTAACAGTGCCTGTTGATGGCGGCTTTGTAATGCCATAGCCTTGGGCTATACCTACTCACCTTTTAGGAGCTAACGTGAAGAAAAATCTTGGAGTTCTCGTAGCAGTTGCAGTTGCCGCATCTCTGGCACTATCTGGTTGTTCAAAGAGTGATTCAGCAACATCTGAGCAAGCTGCATCATGTGCGAAAGCCGATCTTGCAACAGTTGAATCGGGCATGCTAACAATTGCAACTGGCGAGCCTGCTTACTACCCATGGATTATCGATGATAAACCAGAGACTGGAAATGGCTTTGAAGGCGCAGTTGCATACGCTGTTGCCAAGCAACTTGGATTTACAAATGATGAAGTCATGTGGGTCCGTACAACATTTGATAGCGCTGTAACACCGGGTGCTAAGAACTTTGACTTCAACTTGCAGCAGTTCTCTATTACAACTGAGCGCTCAGCGGCCGTTGATTTCTCATC
>WLNU01000082.1 GCA_009699645.1 Actinomycetota bacterium
ATGCCAAGATTATCAATCTCTTGAACGGAAAATCACTCTCGCAGCTACGCGCAGATATGCCAACAACGATTGCACTTATTGAGGCAGCGGTGCAGGTTAAGGCAGACGTTGTCAGTGTCGACTTTAAAGAGAGCTTTAGTCGAGAGGTTCTAAATTATGGCCATACCCTTGGTCACGCAGTTGAAATTCATAGCAAGTACACCATGCGCCATGGTGAGGCGATCTCAATTGGATTGGTATTTGCTGCAGAGTTAGCCCAGATAAAGGGCCATCTTTCAGAGCAGGTTGTAGCGATGCACCGTGAAATTTTGAGCTCATTAGATCTACCAGTGACATATCCGCATGCGGCATGGTCGCAGTTGCTTCCATTACTCTCATTAGATAAGAAAGCACGGGGTAAATCACTTCGCTTCGTCGCTCTATCTGCCATTGGTACAACGCTGCGCATTGAGGATGCAATTGAGAGTGATCTCTCGAGTGCATATGAGAGAATAAGCTCATGAAGATCCTGGTAATTAATGGCCCTAATTTGTCACGTTTAGATATCCGCGACTCTTCAATTTACGGCAATCTCAACTATGGCGAGTTAAAGAATCAGATTGAAACCGCGGCCAAGAGCCATGGCTTCGAGGCCGACATCCGCCAGAGCGATGACGAGGCCACCATAATCGGTTGGCTTCATGAGGCGGCCGATAAAAAATATCCAGTAATTATCAATCCAGCGGCCTTTACGCATTACTCCTATGCCATACGAGATGCCGCTGATCTGCTGACATCACCGTTGATTGAAGTTCACCTATCTAATCCAATCGCACGCGAAGAGTTTCGGCATACATCTGTAATCTCTGGCATTGCTACCGGGACAATCGCTGGTTTTGGTCCGAATTCATATGTACTGGCGATAATCGCGCTTAAAAACCTGGTTGGCTAGTCGAACAGAGCACTAGTAGTGAGCAGGTATCCTTATCCTCTTGCTATCACAACGGGTAGCCGAACTAATCCAAACGAGTGGAGCTTTTACCGTGGCAACAACAGCAGATATGAAAAATGGGATCACCCTAGACATCGAAGGTCAACTCTGGAACGTAATTGAGTTTCAGCATGTAAAACCAGGTAAAGGTCCAGCATTTGTTCGTACAAAGCTCAAGTCGGTACTTACTGGCAAGGTAATTGATCGCACATTTAACTCTGGTGTAAAGATTGATATTGAGATTCTAGAAAAGCGCGATATGCAGTTCCTCTATAAAGAGGGTGAAGACTTTGTATTTATGGATGCAAAGACCTTTGATCAGATGACAATCTCTATGGCAACTGTTGGCGAGATGGCGAATTACATGCTTGAAAATACAGATGCAGTCGTGGCAGTCCATGATGGCAATCCTTTATATATCGAACTAGCAGCCGCTGTACCTTTAAAGATTACTTATACCGAGCCTGGTATTCAGGGAGATCGATCTTCGGGTGGAACTAAGCCGGCAACAGTTGAAACTGGTATCGAAATTCAAGTCCCGTTATTTATTAAACAAGATGAAATCGTCATGGTAGATACTCGCGATGGCTCTTACCAAGGCCGCGCTAACTAGTGTCTGCCCGCAGTAAGGCACGTAAAGCCGCGTTAGATTTACTCTACGAGGCAGATATTCGTGGCACGAGCGCAGCAGAGACGTTGAATCTGCGCGATGTAGTTGAAGAGGGCCCAGATGCCAGACCTATTCGCGAATACACACGCGAACTTGTCAATGGCGTTGGCGATAACTTTCGAAAGATAGATGAGTTAATTACGACATATGCCCAAGGCTGGGATATGGATCGCCTGCCTGCTGTAGATAGAAATATCTTGCGGCTTGGAATCTATGAGATTTTGTGGTCGCAAACTACTCCAGATGGTGTTGCAATCGATGAGGCGCTCACACTTGCTAAAGAGCTCTCGACCGACGAATCTGCAGGATTTATTCACGGAGTATTGGGCCGCATCTCATCTATAAAAGAGAGCTTGGCTATTTAGGGTTTAGCAAGAGTTGATTCTCGTCTAGCATCTCTTTAACCTCATCGGAGTTTTTTCCGATAGACATAGCCAAGGCCGTTAGATCACCGGCGCGTATTGAGAGCACTTCACCGTTCCAATCATTGCGACGCCCTACGACTGCAGCGATAAATCTAAGAATCGTAGAGAGCCCAGCATCTCCTCGCGCGATGTGTGTTGGATCAGCCATCATGCTGCGAATGCGACGCAGATCGATAACCGCTCTTAGCGGCTGATCGTAGGATGAGTTCGGCGGCTCTAAGAGATAGGAGAGCGGCACCCCGTAGAAATCGGCGATGGTAATCGCCCGCTTTACTGATAGGGAGCGATCACCTCGCTCATATGAGCCAAGAACTACCGCACGGATTCTGTGCTGGCTCTGTATCTCTACATCGCTGAGGGAGAGGCCTTTGGAGATTCGTAGTGCACGTATACGCGCACAGATTTCATCGTGTGTTGTCATAAACGATAGGTTAAATCGCGCCACCGATAGCCGCAGATTCTTATCCACAGCCCACGTACTTTCGGTGATACACTCTGCCACGCATCCTTTAACGACCCATCCTGAGAGATGGGGAAGGAGATTTAGATGAGCGTTGCCCTGTCCGCACCCGATATCTCACGTGCGTTGATACGTATTTCCCATGAAATTCTCGAAGCTAACCCTTCCACCCATCAGATTACCCTGCTCGGTATTCCAACGCGTGGTGCCCATCTAGCTCTGCGAATCGCAGCAACGATGAGTCAGATCGCAGCACACGAGATACCGGTTGGGATGCTAGATATCACCATGCACCGTGATGATCTGCGCATGCGTCCACCACGGCCAATAATGCCGACATCGATCCCGAACACTGGGATTGAAGGACGTGAAGTAGTTTTGATTGACGATGTTTTATTCTCTGGGCGCACGATCCGCGCCGCCCTCGATGCCTTAGGTGAGATCGGTCGCCCGCACACCGTTCAGTTAGCTGTCCTGGTTGATAGAGGCCACCGCGAACTACCAATCAGAGCTGATTTCGTTGGAAAAAATCTCCCCACCTCGATCGCACAGTCTGTAAAGGTGCAGTTAACTGAGATTGATGGCGTGGATGAAGTTTTGATTGAAGGCAACTAATGCGCCACCTACTCTCGATATCAGATCTCTCAAAGGCTCAGGCGATTTCGATTCTAGATACGGCTACCGAGTTAGCGCGTGTTAGCGATGGAGCAGTTAAGAAACTTCCCACTTTACGTGGTCGCACTATCGTAAATCTTTTTGCTGAGGACTCAACGCGTACGCGGATCTCATTCGAGGCTGCAGCAAAACGCCTATCGGCCGATGTTATTAACTTTTCTGCAAAGGGATCGAGTCTGAGCAAAGGCGAATCCCTTAAAGATACTGCCCTTACCTTGCAGGCTATGGGCGCCGATGCCGTCGTTATTAGACATAGTGCCTCGGGTGCACCTCAACGTTTAGCCGACTCGGAATGGATGCTCGGCAGTGTTATCAATGCAGGTGATGGCACTCATGAGCATCCCAGCCAAGCCTTACTCGATGCCTTCACAATAAGAAAACATCTTGGTAAGGGTTCACCAGATTTAGTTGGAATTCGAGTAGCGATAGTAGGTGATGTTTTGCACTCACGTGTTGCCAGATCAAATGTGCTACTGCTAACACTCTTGGGTGCCAGCGTCACATTAGTGGCACCACCGACGCTTTTGCCCGTTGGTGTTGAAAGCTGGCCGGTAAAGATTTCCTATAATTTAGATTCAGTCTTAACTACAGTCGATGTAGTGATGATGCTACGCGTACAGCAAGAGCGGATGAGTGATCTCTTCTTTCCAAGTGCACGTGAATACTCGCGATACTTTGGTCTAAATGCCGATCGCCTTAAATTGATGTCTCCTGATTCAATAGTGATGCACCCTGGACCAATGAATCGCGGGTTGGAGATTGCAGCAGAGGTCGCCGACAGTGCCCGTTCTGTGATCGTTGAACAGGTCGCAAATGGTGTTAGCGTGCGAATGGCCATTTTGTATGTCTTGTTAGCAGGTCAACCTTTGGAAGCAGGTAGCAAATAATGGAAACTAATCGCTATCTACTTAAAAATGGAACATTCCCAGATGGCTCAACAAGTGATGTACTCATAGCTGATGGATTAATTAAGAACCGCGCTTTAAACATCATCGACGCCGATGCAATGGTTATCGATGTTAAAGGCTCGGTACTACTTCCAGGTTTAGTGGATCTTCACACACATCTGCGCGAGCCAGGTCGAGAGGATGCAGAGACTGTTCTCTCTGGGTCGCGCTCTGGAGCCAAAGGTGGCTTTACTGCGCTCTCTGCAATGGCAAACACATCTCCCGTTGCCGATAATGCCGGTGTTGTTGAGCAGGTCTATCGATTAGGTCAAGAGGCGGGTTTACTCGATGTCTTTCCAATCGGTGCTGTAACAAAGGGACTCGAAGGTAGCGCTCTCTCTGAAATCGGAGCGATGGCAGATTCAATAGCGCGGGTCCGTGTATTTAGCGATGATGGCAACTGTGTATTTGATCCATTAGTGATGCGTCGCGCTCTTGAATATATAAAGAAGTTTGATGGAGTGATAGCACAACATGCGCAAGAGCCACGTCTTACCGTTGGGTCGCAGATGAATGAGGGCGCAGTATCTGCAATATTAGGCCTTAAAGGCTGGCCTGCCATTGCAGAAGAGGCAATTATCGCGCGCGATGTTTTACTTGTAGATCACGTTAAATCTCGACTACACATCTGCCATGTGACTACGGCTGGGGGAGTAGAGATAATCCGCTGGGCAAAGGCGCGTGGAATCAATGTCAGCGCTGAAGTCACCCCGCATCATCTTCTTTTAACCGATGAGTTAGCTCGTTCATATAATCCGGTTTTTAAAGTGAATCCACCGCTTCGCACCGAGAAAGATGTAATGGC
>WLNU01000083.1 GCA_009699645.1 Actinomycetota bacterium
GCTAAAAAAGAGGTCCAAGCAGCCGTCGATATTTGGTCTGCAAACTTTGCATCGAGCGTGCCAGTTAGCATTGATGCATCATGGGGGCGTTCGAGTTCGTGGGGAGTCCTTGGTAGTGCACGCCCAGTAAACTTCTTCTCATCTTTTGCTGGTGCGCCTGACCAATCACTCTGGTACACATCAGCCCTTGCAAACGCTCTTGCTGGTAAAGATTTAGATAGGGCCAATCCAGATGTAATTATTCAAGTCAACTCAAACGGTGGTTGGAATACGCGTGGAGATGGCATGCCATCACAACGTGAGTACGATCTTCGATCAGTATTTCTGCATGAAATTGCGCATGGTATTGGCTTCTTATCCAACGATGCATACGATGCCAACTTTGGGGTTGCAAGTCTTGATCAACCAACACCATACGATGCATATGCCCAGACAATAGATGGACAGCGTTTAGCAGATTTACCGACACCATCAAGAGAGCTAGCTCAAGCCCTAACAGCGCCGCTTTTTTGGTCTGGTGCAAATGCTATTAAAGCCAACGGTGGAGTTAAGCCAAAGCTATACACACCTTCTAGTTACATACCTGGCTCTTCAACTAGTCACTTAGATGAGGCCACATTTTCAAAATCAGGTTTGGACTCTGTTATGACTCCTAATTTAGATCCGGGTGAGATATTTACTGAGCCAGGGCCATTACTGCTGGCAATGATCGAAGATATGCGCAGCAAACCACCTGCCGGTATCGCAACTGGTCTACCTCTAGTACCACGCAATGTTCAGGCCTTTACCGCTGATTCATCGGCTCTGATTACATTTGATCCACCCGTGAACTTACGAACAGCACAGGTGAGTGAGTACCTCATCAAGAATCTCAAGACAGGTGTTGAGAAGAGCGCCTTATCCAGCCCCGTCGTTGTTAGCGGGTTAAAAAACGGCATTTCATACACATTTTCTATCGTTGCAAAAAACACCCTGGGTCTATCTGAGGCTGTAACAACTAAAGTGACCATCCCACAAGCGGGTTGGAAGAGCACAGTTCTAGATAGCGCCGCCGATGGAAAATCAGTTGCTAGTGCAACATTTAACGGCAAGCCCGCGATCGCATATACCGATACCAAGAGCGGTGATCTAAAGCTTGCAACCTTTGATGGCAAGGTATGGAAAAAAGTAACCGTTGATGGCGCAGGTGGTGCTAGCGGGCGCACCTCGCACGTAATAAATAGTCCCGTATCTTTATGTGTTAATGGAAGTGGAACAAAACAGCTCTTACATATTTTCTATAGCGATGCCACTGATAAAGATCTGCGGTATGCCACCTATAACGGCAAGAGCTTTGCATTTGAAGTTGTCGATGGTGATGGGCCTGTAATTAATAACTACGAAGACTTAAACCGAGTCCGCACATCTAGCGATGTCAGTGTCACGAACGCATGCGTGGCAATGGTCAACGGTGTACAGGTCTTCTACCGTGATGAGAGTCAAGGAATTCTGCTTGGGGCGGTAAAGACGGCTACAAATCCTTGGGTTTATGAGTTAGTCGATGGCGATCGTAAAACCGATGGTCGCTCAACTGGCGATGTTGCCTTTCACTTAAAAGCCACCTCTGATGGCACTAAGACATATGTTGTCTACGACTCGGTTGTAACTCTGAATCAGAAGAAGGAGATCACATCCGGTGCAGTTCGTATTGCAATCCGTGTTGGGAGCGATGCCACTGCCTGGTCATATCAATCATTTGATATCTCTACAGATGATGCATCAATCTTTGGTTATGATGTTGCGATCAGTAAAGTAAACGGTGATCTAATGATCGCTTGGTTAGCCACATCTATGACCTCCTTTCCAAAGCCTGATCAGATCCGCTGGGCGATGCTCAGCGCACCAATGGCTATTTCAAAGTCCACGACTGAGAATTTTGGTACACCTGGTGCCTACTTATCTATCGATGGAAAAACTATTATCTTTAACTGCCAGGAGCGCCTATGCGCACTAGATACAAGTAAGGCAGCTGTGGGTCAGTCGGCGATTCGCTTAGTCCGTAGCGGCCAAGGCGCTGAACCAACACAGAGCGCTTGGGTTACTGTTAATAAAGTTAAGTACTTACTGGCAACGGTGAGCAGTAAGTTAGCGCTACTTAAACCTTAATTAGTCCAGCGTAAAGATTGAAAGTAGTCCCGAACCTGAAGTTAGGCAGATAACCCCTAACTCTTTGCTACTAGATAATCCAACGACTTCACGTTGATCAACTGGAGCGCTAAAGGCGTTAGTAATCAAGCCCTTGGCATCAAATGTTAAGAGAATTGGTTGAGGGCTTTTCGGCGCCCAGTTATTTAACTGCGGTATAGCCCCTTTAGAAACAAAGAAAGCATACGTTGACCCTAGAGTAAATGTTGGACCAGTTGATGCGAAGCGATATGTCCATGTTGGAACATAGCTGCTAGAAAACTTAGTTACTGCGCTCTCAGTTTTTACACCAGTAATAACGCTGCCACCAAGTAAGAGTGCCGATGTTGCGCTACTCCAGTTGCGCTCTGCCTTAGGAGCAGAGCTACGGACAACAGATAGTAAAGTACTAGTCTTTGAGACTCTAATAATTACTCCGTCAGTTAATCCTGCTAATTTTTTCCCACCTAAAGTTTCACTGCTTGCACCCGTTACAGTTAGCGTTCCATCGCTATGTCGCACTACAGCATCAAGAGTGGTGGATGTTTTCCCAATTAATAGAGGTTTCCCAAATTCCCCTAACGCATTGGTACTGATTACAAATCCTGAACTGCCCTTTGCCAACTGAGTTACACCAACTAAAGAGATACCGTTCTTGTCGGCTGTAATCGCTGTGATTAATACAGGCGCACTTTGTTGGGCGGTATAAAGAATTGGGTTAGATGTTCCTGATGGGATTTTCCAGAGTGCCACAGCGCTTAAATCAGGATTGAAGGAGTCAGGAGTATTGATAAGAGCATCGGGATTAAGTGGAAGGCTCGTTGCAGAGGGAATGGGTTTGGGCCTAAGTAGTGATGTAGAGCCTGCAATCCAGATGTTTCCAACGCTATCAACGGCTCCAGCGGTGGCAATCGATGGAGAGTTTGGATCAAGTGGGATATTCCATAGCTCTTGGCCATTGGTATCAAGGGCACGAGCGAAGGATCTATCTATAGAAGTCCCAAAGATAACTATCGTCTTACCAGTTAGGACAAAGCCTGCTACTTCATCTTTATTGCTAGTTGTTGTTACTAACGTTAAGGCTTTAACTACAACCTTTATAGGTGCAGCGTGTAGGGATGGGGTTGCAACTAGCGTTGAGATTAAAACTAATGTTAAAAACCGCTTCACGCTAATTCCTGCGAGCGATCGCGCGCGGCTTTCATAGCGGTAGCAACTAGGGTTGAGATCTTATTGGCATCTAGAGATGCCAATGCAGCAGCAGTTGTCCCATTAGGGCTTGTAACATTCTCGCGAAGAGTTGTAGCAGATTTTCCTGAGCTCTCTAATAATTTAGCAGCGCCAATCATGGTCTGCACTGTTAGCTCTGTTGCAACATCATGCGAAAGGCCCAGCGATTTTGCGCCATCGACCATCGCTTCAACGAATCTAAAAAAATATGCCGGTCCAGATCCACTCGTTGCAGTTACTGCATCCTGTAACTCCTCAGGCAGCTCAACAACCTTGCCAGTTGCAGCTAAGAAGCCAGTAACAAAATGGGATTGCTCAGTCGTAACGCCGCTGCCAAGTGAGATAGCAGCCATCCCCGCACCGACCAATGTGGCGGTATTGGGCATAACGCGTATGACTGGATTGCCAGTACCAAGTGCATCGCTGACAAATGAGATTGTCTTTCCCGCTGCGAAAGTGACCACAACGGCATCAGGGTTGAGCGAGCTCTTGATTTCGCTAAGAACTCCCGCCATATCCTGTGGTTTTACGACGAGAAGTAAGGCTTGAGCCTTCGAAACATTGCCACTGATTTCGGCAACGCTGATGCCGTAGCGCTTAATGAGTTCGTCGGTGCGATCTTTACGTTTTTCAGAGATAGTTATCAGCTCTGGCTTAACACCATATGCAATGAGCGCAGCGATAAGTGCTTCGCCCATCACGCCTGCACCAATTACACCAACTGATATCGACTTACTCATTGTGCAAGCCTACCTGTTAGGCGTGTAGGCTCTGCGACTATGTCCGAAGTGAAGCCAGGTTTTGCGCGTGATTGGGTTGAGTTCTCTGATCCAAGCGAGCCTGATGAAATCTTTAAGTGTGACCTCACATGGTTGACCTCATACTGGACATGTATCTATGGAGATGGCTGCCAAGGTGTATTTAAAAACCAACCATATGGCGGCTGCTGCACCGAAGGTGCAATGTATACCGATGAAGATGACGAGGCCCGCACCGATAAGGCGGCAGCGTATTTAACGCCAGAGATGTGGCAGTTTTATGCAGAGGCCCGTCCTAAAAAACCAGGTGCCAAACTACGTATCTCTGAAAAAGATGAAGATGGCGAACGTAAAACACGTCGCGTTGAAGATGGATGTATATTTTTAAATCGTAAAGGACATGAAGCCCCGGGCTACTCCGGATCTTTTGGCTGCGTTCTTCATCATTTAGCGATTAAGGAAAACAAACACTTTGTAGATACTAAGCCCGATGTTTGCTGGCAGTTGCCGCTGCGTCGTAGCTTTGAAACTCGCGAAGTTGGCGAGCGCGAATACTCAGTAACTGTCATCGGAGAGTACGAACGCCTTGCATGGGGGGATGGCGGAGAAGATTTTGATTGGTACTGCACAAGCAATCCCGATGCACACATAGGAACTCAGCCGGTGTATCTGTCCAACAAGTATGAACTTCAGAAACTGATGGGTGAAGAGGCATATGCCGAGCTCGCACGACTGTGTGATATTCGTATTGCAGGCATCAAGGATGCACAAAGCCGCTCA
>WLNU01000084.1 GCA_009699645.1 Actinomycetota bacterium
AACATTGAATTATAAGGCTCAAGTTGAGGTTTATGGTTCACAAGGAGGAGAAACGTGGCTTCACCGCAGAATTATTTAGCAGTCATCAAAGTCGTAGGAATTGGTGGCGGTGGAGTAAATGCAATTAATCGCATGATTGATGTCGGACTCAAAGGCGTTGAGTTCATTGCAATTAATACTGATGCACAACACTTATTAATGAGTGATGCCGATGTTAAGTTAGATATTGGTCGCAAGACAACTCGCGGACTTGGTGCAGGAATGGATCCTGAAAAGGGACGTGCTGCAGCACTCGATCACGCCGATGACATTGAAGAGATTTTGCGTGGAGCCGACATGGTCTTCGTAACTGCAGGAGAGGGTGGCGGTACTGGAACAGGTGCTGCGCCAATCGTTGCAAAGATTGCTCGTGATCTCGGCGCACTCACAATCGGTGTTGTTACACGTCCATTTTCCTTTGAAGCAAAGTTGCGTTCGACCCAGGCAGATGTCGGAATCGAAGCGCTACGAGGTGAAGTTGATACTTTAATTGTTATTCCCAATGATCGATTATTAGCGATCTCAGATCGCACGATTACTCTGGCAGATGCCTTCAAAAGTGCAGATCAAGTTCTGCTCTCGGGTGTTCAAGGCATTACCGAAATCATTACGCAGCCAGGTTTAATTAATCTTGACTTTGCCGATGTGCAAGCAGTCATGTCCGGTGCTGGCTCTGCACTCATGGGCATTGGCTCGGCGCGTGGAGAAAATCGTGCACTGCGCGCGGCCGAACTTGCAATCTCATCGCCACTACTTGAGGCATCAATTGATGGGGCTATGGGAGTTCTGCTCTCAATATCTGGTGGCTCTGACTTGGGCCTCTTTGAAGTTAACGAGGCCTGTGAACTTGTTCAATCGGCAGTTCATCCCAATGCAAAGTTCATCTTTGGAACAACTATCGATGATGCCCTCGGTGATGAGGTTCGCATTACAGTTGTAGCTGCTGGCTTTGAAGGTGGCGAACCTAAGCGGGTTTCCACTCCCGTTATCGATGCATCGACACTAAATGGTCATGCAAATCCCATTGCCTCAAATGACCCTCTCTCTGTGGCTCTCGAGCTCGGTGATGATCCAACTCCAAGGCGCCGTGTGACATTTGAAGAGCTTGTCGCCGAGGATGAGATCGACGTCCCTGACTTCATGAAGTAAGAGCTTTTGCCAGCGATCTTTACCGATAGGCGCGGTGGTTCAAGCCTTGCGCCTTACGAGTCATTAAATCTCGCCCTCCACGTTGGAGATGATCCAGAATCTGTGGCCCGAAACCGTGAATCGCTTTCACATGTGGTGGGACAGGTTCAATTTATGAATCAGATACATGGGGATGCCTTTAGCGTTATAAATGAAGGCAGTGATAGCGATCCAACGTGTGATGCCTTAATCACTACAACAAAAGGTTTGGGCCTTGCTGTTTTAGTTGCAGATTGCATCCCGTTACTTCTATCGTCTACAACAGTTGTAGCTGCAGTGCATGTTGGTCGAAAAGGTTTGGTTAACTCCATAGCTCTCAAAGTTATACACGAGATGCGGCGATTGGGAGCAACTGCAATTCACGCGCAGTTAGGTGCATCCATCTGCGGTCGATGTTATGAGGTTCCAGAGACCATGGCCGATGAAGTAACGCGGACTCATCCTGCCGCCCATGCGCTGACTCGTGGTGGCACATCTGCCCTAGATTTACCCAAGGCGCTCATCGCCGATTTGGTAAGCCAGGCAGTTACGTATGAGGCATCGACGCAATGCACACTCGAAGACAATGAGTATTTTTCATATCGCCGCCATAATATTACGGGCCGAAATGCTGGAGTAATCTGGCTATGACACGTCGCACCGAGATTGCAGAACGTTTGCTCGACGTACAGGAGCGAATCGCTGTAGCAGCTAAAAAAGCTCAGCGGGAGCCGGCAGATCTCACATTGATTGCGGTGACAAAGACTTTTCCAATCAGTGATATCGAAATTCTCAGTGAGCTCGGAGTTCAAGAGTTTGGCGAAAATCGAGATGGTGATGCCGCTCCAAAGGCAGCGGCCGTTCCTGGAAGGTGGCATTTTCAGGGTCAGATTCAGAGCAATAAGTTAAAGTCAATCTGCTCGTGGGCACATGTGATCCACTCACTCGACGAGCTGCGACATTTTGAGGTTATTGAGAAATTTGCAACGCATCCATTGGAGATCTTTCTTCAAGTAAATCTTGATGGACTAGCAGAGCGTGGGGGAGCAGCGATCGAATCTCTCTACCCACTCGCCAGCATTATCCAGGCACATCCCGTTCATAGATTGGCAGGGTTGATGGCAGTTGCACCTCTTGGGATCGACCCAGAGATAGCCTTTGGCAATCTCCATGAAATTCAGAGAGCTTTTCTACGTGATTTTCCATCGGCTAAAAGCCTCTCGGCCGGCATGAGCCAAGACTTTGAAATCGCGATATCCCATGGAGCGACACATCTGCGAATTGGTAGTCAAATCATGGGTTCTCGGTAGTCAGACAGGTATCTTTTAGGCATGGCTAATGCACTAAAGCGCGTCGCAAATTATTTAGGGTTGATGGATGACCCAGAGTTTGATACTCCAGTGAGTTCAAATGTTCCGGCAGTTCCAACTTCAGGCGATGTGCGTATCAAGCCGCGCAGTGCACGCACTGTCACTTCTGTGGTTTCATCAACTTCAGATGCTGCGCCACAGTTAGATCTCCCAGTCTTAGATCGCATCATCACTTTGCACCCACGTTTTTACAACGAGGCACGCACAATCGGTGAGCACTTTCG
Source organism: Actinomycetota bacterium (assembly GCA_009699645.1). The sequence continues at coordinate 2,801 of WLNU01000084.1, forward strand.
CCAAGGCAATCCAGTCATTATTAACCTAACCGACATGGATGAATCAGAGCATAAACGTCTCGTTGATTTTGCTAGCGGACTCGCATTTGGTTTGCACGGAACAATCGAACGTGTTACTAAAAAAGTATTTCTAATCTCTCCAGCTAATCTTCAAGTAAGTACAGAAGATAAGTCAGCTGCAGCGCAAGCAAGTTTCTTTAACCAGAGCTGATTTTCGATGCGGGTAGGCTCGGTTCTTGCAGGCATTTTGCAGTTGTTTTTATTTGCACTCTTGGGTCGTTTAATTCTTGATTACATACGAATGTTTGCACGCAACTGGAAACCCAGCGGAATCTCTCTCTATTTTGTCGAAGCGATATATGCCGTAACCGATCGACCAATGAGCTTTGTAGGACGCTTTATCCCCCCACTTCGCTTAGGCGGAGTGAGTTTAGATATGAGTTTTATCGTTCTCTTTTTCGGTATACAACTATTGATGGGCCTTGTTAGAGGGCTTTAGTAAGTACAACTGCCAGACCAAACTCGCTGGAATCAATACTCATAGTTCTCTCTTGCACCATTGATAAGGCCAAGATCTCATCCTGAATATGTGAGGTGTGGCCTTTAATAGCATCAGCGATTTCGGCCGTTGCATTCCATGCCACGTTAATGCGATCAGATATTTCAAAGCCATCACTCTTGCGACGCTCCTGAATGAATCGAATTACTTCGCGGGCATGGCCGGCCAAGATAAGCGTTGGCGTGAGCTCTAAATCAAGTGCCACACTCTCACCATCGTGAGAGGCAACCATCCAACCGCTCTTTGGAACCTCTGTGATCACTAAATCCTCAAGTGCGATCTCCCATGTATCAAGAGTTATTACCCCGGATGCCCGTAGAGTTTTAACTAATGCCGTCGCATCACTAGATGCAATCGCCTTGGCGATATCTTGGACCGCCCCACCAAACTTGGCACCTAGTGTCTTAAAGTTTGCCTTGATGGAGATATCTACTAAATCACCATCGGCGCTAGCAATATCCTCCAGGGTAATGACGTTGAGCTCATCGGCGATCTGCTCGCGCATTTGTGGTGGCAGAGCCGCCCAACCACTTGCTGCAATGAGTGCACGTCCTAATGGTTGACGGATCTTAATTCCTGATTCAGCACGCGATGCACGCCCTAGCTCGACGATGCGACGGGTAAGTGCGACTTGTTGGCTCAACTCATGATGTATCGCAGAACTATCTGCGACCGGGAAATCTGTTAAGTGCACAGATGGCGCTGCCTCAGAGTTAGTTGGACGTACAAGCTCTTGCCAAACCTGCTCAGTAATAAATGGAACCATCGGCGCCATTAATTGAGTGAGAGTTACTAAACACTCGTGAAGTGTTGCCATCGCCGCCAGATCCCCATCCCAGAAACGGCGACGGGAGCGTCGTACATACCAGTTAGATAAATCATCGATGAAGCGGGCAAGGGCTCGACCTGCAATCTGGGAATCAAAGCCAGTGAGGGCATCATCGACTTCGCTAATCAATGTGTTGAGTTCAGAGATAATCCAACGATCCATTAATGGACGCTCTGCCAGTACTGGGCTCTGGCTTAACTCAAAATTCGATGCCTTTGCATAGAGTGCATGGAAGGAGACCGTGTTCCAGTAGGTCAAAAGTGTTTTGCGTACAACTTCATTAATTGCATCATGACCAACACGGCGGGCTGCCCAAGGAGAGCCGGCGGCCAACATGTACCAACGCACCGCATCGGCGCCGTGTTGATCCATTAGTGCCATTGGCTCAAGGACGTTTCCTACATGCTTGCTCATCTTGCGGCCATCTTTATCCAAGATATGGCCCAGACAGAGAACCGTCTTATATGAGGATTTATCAAAGACCAAAGTTCCGATAGTCATTAATGTATAGAACCATCCACGGGTTTGATCGATCGCCTCGCAGATAAAATCGGCAGGGTAGGAGGATTCAAACTTCTCTACAGATCCGGCCTTGTGTGGATAGCCCCACTGTGCAAAGGGCATTGCTCCGGAGTCATACCAACAGTCAATTACTTCAGGTACCCGAACCATTGGCTCCGAACATTGAGTGCATGCAAAGGTAATGTCATCGACA
>WLNU01000085.1 GCA_009699645.1 Actinomycetota bacterium
ACGGCCTCGGGTGCAACATGGCCAACACATAGACCAGTTGATCCACCTGAAAAACGCCCATCGGTCAAAAGTAGAGTTGTCTTACCAAGACCGGCGCCTTTAATTGCACCAGTAATCATTAACATCTCTCGCATACCAGGTCCGCCCTTTGGACCTTCGTAGCGAATAACTACAACATCACCGGCTTGAATTGTTCCATTTTCCAGTGCATCCATCGCAGCTTGTTCGCGTTCGAATACTCGTGCAGGTCCTTCAAATGATGTGATTCCGACTCCCGCTGTTTTACATACCGCGCCATCGGGTGCAAGGGAGCCACCTAAAATCGTGATTCCAACATCGGTTGATAGAGGCTTTGATGATGCACGCAAGATTTCACCATCTGGATCTGGTGGATTAATCTCGGCTAAATTCTCAGCCATTGTCTTGCCAGTCACAGTTAATACATCTCCATGCAACATCTTGGCATCGAGGAGAGCTTTTAGAACTACTGGAACTCCCCCGATTTTATCCATATCACTCATGACAAAGCGGCCAAAGGGTTTTAAGTCTCCAAGCAATGGAACTTTAGAACCAATACGATGAAAATCATTGAGCTCTAAGTCAACATCGGCCTCGTGTGCAATTGCCAGTAAATGCAGAACCGCATTCGTTGAACCGCCAAGTGCCATCAAAATTGTGATTGCATTTTCAAAAGCTGGCTTCGTTAAAATATCGCGCGTTGTTATTCCAGCGCGAATTAATTCGACAACGGCTGCGCCAGATTTAACGGCAAAGGCATCGCGCCGGCGATCAACTGCAGGTGGCGCTGCCGATCCTGGAAGAGATAAACCAATAGCTTCACCAATACTTGCCATGGTGTTAGCTGTATACATTCCACCACATGCACCTTCACCGGGGCATATTGCGCGCTCAATTTGATCAACCCGCTCCTGTGTTATTAATCCTCGTGCACATGCCCCAACTGCTTCAAAGGCATCAATGATCGTGACATCTTTTCCATCGACTTGTCCTGGCAAAGTTGAACCTGCATACACAAAGACACTCGCAACATCTATACGTGCTGCCGCCATCATCATTCCTGGAAGAGATTTATCACAGCCTGCAAATGTAACCATTCCATCAAAGCGCTCGGCCTGCATAACCGTTTCAACTGAATCTGCAATCACTTCGCGTGAAACGAGTGAAAAATGCATACCTTCGTGACCCATGGAGATTCCATCAGAGACGGAGATTGTTCCAAACTGCATCGGAAATCCACCCGCATCGATTACGCCCTGTTTAGATGCTTTTGCTAAACGATCGAGAGATAAATTACATGGAGTGATTTCATTCCAGGATGATGCAATTCCAATCTGAGGTTTAACCCAATCCTCATCTCCCATTCCAACTGCACGTAACATTCCACGTGCAGGTGCACGCTCCATTCCATCGGTAACTAATCCAGAGCGTGGTTTCATCGTAGACATAGTGGTTATTCTAACTACTCGCCCTGGCCTAAATGGCTTAATAGAAGTGCGCGAACACGTGCAGCATCTGCTTGGCCCTTTGTCTCTTTCATGACCGCGCCGATGAGTGCGCCAGCTGCCGGTAAATGCCCATTACGAATCTTCTCGGCAGTCTCTGGCTGCTCGGCGCAGACCTTTTCAATCGCTGCCATTAAGGCACCATCATCGTTAACGACTTTTATTCCTCGGGCTCCAATAACTGCCGCCGGACTTCCTTCACCTGCAATAACACCCTCAATAACCTGGCGAGCTAACTTATCGGTAAGCTCTCCTGCAGTAACTAGTGCCACGATTTCGGCAACATCACTTGGTGTAATTGTTAAATCTGCGATCGCTACATCTTTATCATTTGCAATACGTGAGATTTCACCAAGCCACCAACTGCGGGCCTTAGTTGGATCTGAACCTAAATTAACCGTTGCCTCGACGATATTTAAAACATCGGCGTTAATCATCGCCGCCATCTCCTTATCGGGCACAGCCCAGGCCTCTTGCAGACGTTTGCGATGAATCGATGGTCGCTCAGGTAGGCCTGCACGAAGAGTTTCAATCCACGTCGCATCTGGTGCCACTGGAATTAAATCTGGCTCAGGGAAATAACGGTAATCCTCGGCCTGCTCTTTAGAGCGGCCCGATCGAGTAAGACCTGAACCCTCTTGGAAGTGACGTGTCTCTTGAACAACGCGCTCTCCCTTATTTAATAACTCTGCATGTCGAATCATCTCTCCACGAATCGCACGCTCCACAGAGCGCAGTGAGTTAACGTTTTTGGTCTCACTGCGAGTACCAAGAGTTTCGGCACCGATTAAACGAAGTGAGACGTTAGCATCGCAGCGAAGTGAGCCCTGTTCCATCTTTACATCACTGACACCTAAGGAGCGTAAAATATCTCGAAGTTCGGCAACGTATGCCTTTGCCACCTCAGGTGCGTACTTTCCAGTGCCTGGAACAATTTTTGTAACGATCTCAACTAATGGAATCCCTGCACGGTTGTAATCGAGAAGGGAGTATTCAGCGCCATGGATACGTCCAGTTGCACCGCCAACGTGCAAAGACTTTCCTGTGTCCTCTTCCATATGGACACGCTCGACTTCGATACGAAAAACCTTTGGACCCTCATCGGTATCGATCTCTACATCAACATAGCCATTAACGCAGATTGGCTCGTTATACTGTGAAATCTGAAAGTTTTTTGGCATATCGGGATAGAAATAGTTTTTACGGGCAAAGCGACTAAATGGGGCGATAGAACAGTTGAGTGCAAGGCCGATTTTGATCGTTGATTCAATCGCCTTTTCATTAACTGTTGGCAAAGCACCTGGTAGAGCTAAACAGACCGGACAGGTTTGGGTATTAGGTTCTCCCCCAAATACTGTGGTGCAGCCACAAAACATCTTCGATTTAGTATTAAGTTCGACGTGGACTTCAAGACCAAGCACTGGCTCGTACTTAGCGATGACATCATCGTATGTAAGCGCCATTTATTTGCCTGCCAATGCTGGAGCTTGTGAAAGCAATGGTGCGCCCCACTTGGTGAGCAGAGCTGCTTCAAGTGCTGCTCCAACTAAGTACATGCGCTGATCTTGCATAGCTGGTGCCATAATCTGAAAACCAACTGGCAGCCCATCCTCTGGTGCTAAACCTGAAGGCAAAGACATTCCGCCAATCCCAGCCATGTTCACCGGAATTGTTGCGATGTCATTTAAATACATTGCGATTGGATCATTGGATTTTTCACCAATTTTAAAGGCAGTGGTTGGACATGTGGGAGAGACCATTACATCGCACTTTTCAAATGCTTTATTAAAGTCCTGAGTGATAAGGGTGCGAACTTTTTGCGCACTACCGTAATAAGCATCGTAATAACCAGAGGAGAGAGCATAAGTGCCAAGGATTATGCGACGCTTGACTTCACGGCCAAAGCCAACTTCGCGTGTTAAATTCATGACCGACTCTGCCGACGCACCATCGACATCTCCAACGCGCAGGCCATAACGCATCGCATCAAAGCGAGCTAAGTTAGATGAGCACTCAGATGGCGCAATTAAATAATAGGCGGCAAGTGCGTACTCAAAGTTAGGGGCCGATACTTCTATGATTTCAGCCCCAGCAGCAGCTAGTAGTTGAAGGGACTCTTCAAAGCGTGTACGCACGCCACTTTGATAACCCTCGCCATTGAGCTCTTTAACAACGCCAATCTTCATTCCTTTAACATCACCAGACTTTGCCGCCTGAACTACTTGCGGCACAGGTGCGTTAATACTCGTTGAATCTTTAGGATCATGCCCAGCAATGGCCTCATGTAAGAGCGCTGCATCTAAAACAGTGCGCGCACAAGGCCCGGCTTGATCAAGAGATGATGAAAATGCGATCAGACCAAAGCGTGAGACTCCACCGTAGGTCGGCTTTACGCCAACGGTTCCGGTAACGGCAGCGGGTTGGCGAATCGATCCACCGGTATCGGTACCGATTGCAAGCGGTGCTTCAAATGCTGCCAGCGCCGCAGATGATCCACCCCCTGAACCACCTGGGATACGTGTTAAATCCCAAGGGTTATGGGTTGGACCATAGGCCGAGTTTTCAGTTGATGAGCCCATTGCAAACTCATCCATATTCGTCTTACCCAAAATAACTATGTCGTTTTTCTTTAAATTTACAACAACAGTTGAGTCATAAGGTGGACGCCAACCTTCTAGAATCTTTGATCCTGCCGTTGTCGGAACGCCCTTTTGTACCATGACATCTTTTAATGCAAGTGGAACTCCGGCAAGGGGTGAGAGTTTTTCACCCGCTGCACGCTTTGCATCAACGGCTGCCGCTTGTGCAAGTGCGCCCTGGCTATCAACAAAGAGAAATGCATGCACGTCAGTATCTACAGATGCAATGCGATCAAGATGTGCCTGAGTTAATTCAACTGAGCTCATCTGACCACTTGCAATCTGTGCCGCCATGTCGGCTGCGCTAAGGCGTATCACTCCTCACCTAAAATCTGTGGAACTCTAAAACGCGACTCTTCCTGGGCGGGTGCACCAGAGAGCGCTTCACCGCTCGTGAGTGATGGAAGAACTACATCGGGGCGAAAAACATTGCGAAGTGGCAGTGGATGTGAGGTTGGTTCAACATCGGCTCCGGCGACTTCTTGCACTCGAGCAACGGCATCGAGAATGACAGTAAATTCGCTGGAAAGGCTGACCAGTTCGGCCTCACTCATCTCAATGCGAGCAAGGCGTGCAAGATTTGCAACATCATCACGTGAAAGGCTGCTCATGGGAGTGGAGTCTAATTAATCCGCACACTAACTGCGAATCTGTCCGTTTCCTGTA
>WLNU01000086.1 GCA_009699645.1 Actinomycetota bacterium
CCTGCGCAGGTTATTAATGGATGACGATGCATTTCGCGGCGAAGTTATATTTACCTTTGATGGTGATGCCGCGGGACAAAAAGCGGCCCTACGAGCATTTAGCGAGGATCAAAAATTTGTGACACAGACTTTTGTTGCAGTCGAACCCGATGGGTTAGATCCTTGCGATTTGCGCCAACAAAAGGGGGATTTAGCCCTTCGTGATTTAATAGCACGAAGAGTTCCTCTCTTCGAGTTTGCTTTACGAAGTGAGTTGGCACACCACAAGTTAGATGCAGCCGAGGGCCGCGTTAATGCACTCAACGCTGCAGCACCTTTAGTTGCCCAGATTCGAGATAAGTCACTACGCCCTGAGTACACGCGCCTACTTGCAGGGTGGTTAGGTCTAGAAGTCGAAATCGTCTCTGCGGCAGTATCACAAGGCGTGAAATCTCAGCCACGCACACAAGAGTCCACAGCAGTTACAAGTCAAGAGAGTAATTGGCGACCTGATCCACATGATGCACGATTGATTTTAGAGCGAGAGGTCCTTAAATCTCGCCTTCAAGAGCCGGCTTTATTTATTGAGAGTTTATGGTCAGATATTGAGGCAGATGCTTTCACTCATCCGGCATATCGTGAAATGCGCAAGACCATTGATGAAATGCAGGTGCTGTCGATGGAGACAATTACTGATGAGAAGATTAAAACACTCTTCACGGAATTAACCGTCGAACCTATCCTCGCCGATGGCAGAGCAACTGCGCTCTATGTTGAAAGTATCGTTGCTCGCTTGCGTGAAGTTGCGATCTCACGATCTATCGCAGAGTTAAAATCAAGCCTTCAGCGTCTTAATCCAGTTGAAAATGAGATCGAATATAACGCCGCATTTGCTGCCTTAGTTGCCCTCGAAACTACCCGTAGATCGCTGCATGATTTAGCCCTTGGAAGCCTTTAAAAACCCTCAATTTTCGCAACAATGCCCGCGTGCGCTAGAGTTTGCGCTCGTACAGATTGATCCCTGATAGCTCAACGGCAGAGCAGTCGACTGTTAATCGACAGGTTCTTGGTTCGAATCCAAGTCAGGGAGCATTGAAAGCAGGCGCTTTCACCCTTTGCCCTTTAATATCTCCCTTATGGCAAGCAATCTTCTGGCAACTGCCGCCAATTCATGGCGCAATCAATCATGGGGCCTGCGCATTATGCGAGTGTGGCTGGGTTGTACATGGATCTATGCAGGCTGGGATAAAGCGACCGATGGTGGATTTTTAAGCCGCGGCTCCTCAACCTTTATAGGCACGCAACTGAGTGGCTATTCAACGCAGTCTCCACTGGGAGCCGGCGTATTCAATACATTAATAGAGTACTCATTACAAGTTGGTGTCATAGTGATGGTGGGCGAGTTTGCAATTGGCCTTGCAACACTTTTATGGGTTGCACCGACCCTGGCAGCATTTGCTGGCTTTTTGATGTCGCTGAGCTTATGGCTGGCGAGTACTTTTACCGCCTCCCCATATTTCTTAGCCAGCAATACTGCCTATGCCATTCTATGGTTGTCCTACTTACTTCTTATTAAAAATAAGCGAAAGGGTTTTTCAATGTCGTTAGAGCGTCGTGGGGTAATGCGCATCGCAATCATAGGAGGGCTCTCAGCTGCCTTTGCTGGTGCGGGTAAATTCTTTACGCCTAAGGCGATGCAAGATAGTGCGAATGCAGCTACTGCCACCAAAATTGTAAAACTGGCATCACTTAAAGTGGGCGCAACGAAAAACTTTGTCTTAGCAGATGGGGCGCCAGCGATTTTATTTAGAACTAAGACTGGAGTCTTTGCCTACTCTACGATTTGTACTCATCAAGGCTGCACAGTTGCCTATGAACCGGCTAAGAAAATCTTGAAATGCCCTTGCCATTTGGCAGAGTTTGATCCATTTAAGTCGGCAAAGCCCGTAGTTGGACCGGCCATTAACCCACTCGGCAAAGTCAAAGTAGCTATCAGTGGTGCTTGGGTAGTACTCACGTAACCAATTAGAAACATTAAAGGGCTAAGATTTACACATGGCCCTGTTTCGTCTTAACGTAGCTCTTCCAGATCGCCCTGGCTCTTTAGGTCTTCTTGCATCGGCAATTGGCGCTGCTGGCGGAGATATCAAAGAGCTCGTAGTTTTAAAATCTGAAGGCGGTCGAGGCTTCGATGATATTACCGTCGCAGTGCCAGGTAATGACCCCAGTGATTTGGTTGATCTGCTTAACTCAATGGGTGGTGTTGAAGTTATCTCTATTGTCTCTGTTGCATAAAAAATATTAGAGTTTTACTTCTCGAAGTTGGGCCGCTGATTGCTCAGGACGCATATCCATAATAAATGCGCCCATCGCAGACTCTGATCCAGCCAAGTACTTTAACTTTCCAGGTGCGCGGCGCACGCTAGTAATCTGCCAATGCAGGCGAAGTACATCGCGGCCTGTGCGCACCGGTGCTTGGTGCCATGTAGCGATATAAGCCATTTCAATTCCAAAGACTCCATCTAGGCGTTTCATTACTTCCAGAGCAATTTCAGGAAATGCATCCCGATCGGCTTCAGATAAAGTGGCTAAATCGGCCACTGGGTTAAGTGGGGCAACATGAATTTCAAATGGATATCTCGATGCATAAGGAACAAAGGCGATCCAGCGATCATTGCGGGCAATAATACGCTCTTCATCACGGATTTCACGGGCGAGTATTTCATCAAATAAAATTGTGCCGTTCACCTCTTTATGAGCTTTTGCAACAGCTAGCATCTTCTCAACTCGCGGTGGTAGATATGAATAGGCATAAATCTGGCTATGAGGGTGCGAGAGCGTTACACCAACTTCTTCGCCACGGTTTTCGAAGAGGGCAATGTGCTCGATGAATGGCTCTTGCGATAACTCTTCTGTGCGATCAACCCAGGCCTCTAACAAAACGCGCACACGCGCAATGGATAAGTCTTTGAAAGATTTCCCATGCTCTGGTGTAAAACAAATCACTTCACACTTGCCAGCTGCAGTTCCTATATCTGTATCAGGACCAGCTTGATCAGGTAGAGCCCAGTCTCCGGTAGGTGGACGAAGAGATGGTGAGCGATTATCAAAGACAACAACTTCAAAATCAGCTTCTGGAATCTCTGTTAAAAGCTCACTCATGGTTGGACATAATGGGCAGAGTTCTTTTGGCGGTAAAAAGACTCGGCCCTGTCGATGGGCCGACATTACTACCCACTCATTTACTAAAGAATCTAAGCGAAGCTCACCAATAGCAGGTTGGGCCTCCACAGGACGTTGATCGATGGCAGTACGAGACTGGTTGCCACTGTCGTAGTAGCGAATGGTGCGGCCATCGGCCATGAGACGATCGTTGCGCCGGATTCCATTCGATAAATCTTTTCCGCCATTCATAATGTCGTTACTCTACCCAGTTCAACGTTCGCTCAACTGCTTTTTTCCATTGTGTGTAACCAATTTCGCGCGTTTGCTCCGTACTAGTTGGCCTCCAACGCCTTGATTCCTGCCACTGTGATCGAAGCTCTTGAATTGATGACCAGAAACCAACGGCAAGTCCGGCAGCATAGGCAGCACCCAGCGCTGTAGTTTCAGTAATGAGTGGTTTAGAGATTTCGATTCCCATAATGTCGGCCTGCATCTGCATGCAGAGAGAGTTTGCAGTGATTCCACCATCAACTCGCATCTGACTCATCGGCACACCACTATCGGCCACCATTGCATCGATTACATCGCGGGTTTGATAACAGATAGCTTCAAGGGCTGCCCGCGCAAGATGTGCTTTAGTCGCTGCACGGGTGAGTCCAACAATCACACCCCGTGCATCGCTTCGCCAATGTGGAGCAAAAAGTCCAGAGAAAGCGGGAACGAAATAAACGCCAGCGGTGTCAGTGACTGTAGAAGCTAACTGCTCGGTTTCGGCGGCGTTAGAAATAACTCCCAACTGATCACGAAGCCATTGAATTGCAGAGCCCGCAACTGCCACCGAACCTTCAAGGGCATATCGCGCAGGCTCTTCGCCAAACTTAAAACAGACTGTAGTTAATAATCCATTACTTGATCTCACGATCTCTGTCCCTGTGTTAAGAAGAGCGAAATTTCCAGTGCCATAGGTCGTCTTTGATTCTCCGGGCTCAAAACATAGTTGGCCCACCATCGCGGCCTGTTGGTCGCCTAAAATTCCAGCGATTGGAATTGCTGTACCAAAGGGACCATGTGGATCGGTGAGGCCATACTGCTCTGATGATGATTTAATAATGGGCAGTGATTGTTTTGCAACTCCGAATATTTTAAGAAGTTCCTCGTCCCAATCCAGCGTTTCAAGATTCATCAATAGTGTGCGACTTGCATTGGTTACATCTGTGGCATGGATGCCGCCACGTACCCCACCCGATAAGTTCCATAAAAGCCATGAATCAATCGTTCCAAAGCGGGCATTTACCCCGCTAGCTGCCGGCACATTGGTGAGTAGCCAGTTCATTTTGCTACCTGCAAAGTAGGGAGCAATTGTTAAACCAGTTTTAAAGCAAATAGTTCTCTGCTCATCCTGACTTAGCCCAGCTAAAAACTCAGTGCTGCGTGTGTCTTGCCAGACAATGGCATTGGATAGCGGCTGGCCGCTCGTTACATCCCAGACAACAGTGGTCTCGCGCTGATTAGTGATTCCAATCCCAGCTAAATCCGATCCCAAAATATCGGCCTGCTTGAGTGCGCCCACAATGCTTTCCTGAGTACGCTCCCAGATTTCATTGGCATCATGTTCGACCCAACCAGCCTGAGGCAGTATCTGCCGGTGCTC
>WLNU01000087.1 GCA_009699645.1 Actinomycetota bacterium
ATCGGCATCAAAGAGCGTTGCAGGGGTATGCAAACCAAAAAGAGTCAGAGTGTGATATCCCAACTCAGCAAGCTCAGGGCTAAGAATTGAGGGATCACTCAATGTGTGGCAATACATTTCAATCGGCAAAACTGTGGGCATGTGACCACTCTGAGCAGCCCTAAAAACTCCCTCGCACTGTGAAAAACTCTCGTTGGCATGGAATGTTCCGGCGAAGGCTAAACGTGGATCTATACCGGATTTAAGTTGCGGTAAGCGCTTTAGTAAAATATTAATTTTCATCTGTGCGCCATCAAGGCTCTTAGGTTTATCCAATCCTCTTAAAGCCGCCAAAGTTTGCGGTGCAGCATTTGATAGGAGATACGAGGCGCGTACCTGCCGACCGTTTTCGGTTGTAACCCTGATTCCTTCACTATCACTTTCAACTTTAACCACAGGCTGGTTTACTTCGATTTCAACTCCAGCCTCTCGCGCTACTCGCTCAAGCTCGCTCACAAGTGCACCCATGCCACCCTTTGGAACTTTCCACTCCCCCGTGCCATTGCCCATAAGGTGATAGAGAAAACAGATATTTGATTGCAGCTCAAATGCTGAAGCAAAAGTTCCGATAAGTGCGTCGGTTAATACAACACCCCGTACTAAATCATCAGTAAAGCGCTCTGTGATTATTTCACCAATTGGTTTTTCTATCATGTAATCCCAGACATCTGGCAATGCAATCAATTCTTGCAACTCACTGCGTGTCATCAGAGGCTTAAGTAGCGTGGGTGCAATGCGCTGGGCAAATTCAGCTATCTCTCCATAAAATCTCTGCCAGGCCTGGCTTTCATGGCCAGTTGAATCAAGGCGATTAAATGACTCTTGAGTTCTTGCATCCCACACTCGAGAAACTAACAGCCCCTCACTCTTACCCTCGCGCTCATACGGTGTGTAACTTGAAATATTACGAGAGATACATTCAATGCTTAGTCCTAAATCCTTAACTATTGAATCGGGTAATAGAGAGACAAGGTATGAGTAGCGTGAAATCCGAGCATCAAAGCCCTCAAAGGCGCGAACACTTGTTGTGGCTCCCCCAATTTGCGGGTTAGCCTCCAGAATACGAACTTTTTTGCCGGCACGAGCTAGATAGGCCGCGGCAACTAAACCATTATGACCTGCGCCAATGATGATGACATCGCAGTCATTGGTGCTCATTACAGTGTGTGAACTATGCGATCAATTGCCTCAGTAATAATCTCTGGACTTGTAGCAAAGTTAAGTCGCACATACTGCGAACACTGCGCCCCATATGAGTGCCCTGGATTAAAGGCTACTCGTCCCTTTTCTAAGAGAGTTTGCGTTGGATTCTCACCTAGATTCAGGCTTTCAAGATCGAGCCAAGCTAGATAACTATTGTGGGGAATATGGTAATTAACGCTTGGTAATTTAGCTGCGAGTAAATCGCGGATGAGAAAGCGGTTGTGATCAAGCTGCTTAATGACTGAATCAAGCCATACACCACCTTCGGCGAATGCAGCTGCCGACGCAAAGGCACCTAGAATCGAGGCTCTGAAGTGAACTGCCATAGGCATCTCATCTAACTTTATTTTTATGGCATCATTGTGCGAAACAATTATTGCGCATTTTAATCCTGCAATATTCCAACCCTTAGAGGCCGCTGTAATAGTGATACCAACTTCGCGTGCGTTCTCACTAATCGTTAAGAATGGGACAAAGCTCTTTTCTGCAAATGTTAGAGGGGCATGAATCTCATCGCTAATTACTAATACCCCGTATTTTTTAGCCATGTCCGCGATACGGGTGAGCTCATCTTTTGAAAAGACACGGCCCAATGGATTATGCGGAGAGCACATGAGGTGAACTTTTAAACCCGCGGCATAAGCCTTTTCGACCTCATCTAAATCTAACTGCCAAGGATTATCGTTCTGACTCTGTGGGCCTGTGCGAGTAAAAGGAACATCAACTTTTGTAAGGTGTGTTTCATTAATCCAGTTATAAAAGTTTTGATAAACAGGTGAGTTAATTAAAATCGTGTCGCCAGGTTTTGTGAATACACGTAGGACCTCTACAACTCCTACCCCTACATCGGCTGCAACACCAACCTGCGAGGTATCAACGCTCCAGTTCCAACGCTCTGCGGCAAACTTCGCAAATCCGGCAGCAAGCTCGGGTACTGATCCTAAATAACCCAGATCAGATTGCGCCACCATTTCAGCCAGCACTGCGCGAATTGGATCGGCGACTGGAAAATCCATCTCTGCAACGGGAAGTGGCAGAACATCACGATCAAAGCCACGCCACTTTTCTGAGTGGTGTGTAAGGAGTTTGGCTAGCGAGGGCGCTTGTACATTGCTGTCAGTCATCGCAGAAGGCTACCCTGCAGAAGTATTGAAGGTGAAACGAGATCGGGCTTTAGACGTTGAAAACTTGGGAAGTTCGATGGCAATTGGTAGTACCGTGCAGCATTCCACGATAAATTCCCTCCATGAGCCAGCAGATAGAGACCCAGATAGATGTAACCCTGACCGAGCGCAACCGCATGAGCGCCTTATTTCGCATCATCCTGGTCGTACCTATGGCGATCTTCGTCGCCTCCTTTGCCCCAACGGATCTGAGCACATCTAACTCAAACTACTTATCCGTTGGCTTCTTAATCTTGCCGACGGCACTTGCAATCGTTGTGCGCCAGATTTATCCAACGTATTTACTCGCTTTTAATGAAGCGCTCCTTTCGCTTCAAACTCGCGTCGATGCCTATCTCTTACTACTCACCGATGAATATCCATCGATTGAAGAGAACGATGTTGTCAGCGTTACATTTCCAGAAGTCGATGCAAAAGCACTCAACCGGTGGCTACCACTTATTAAATGGTTTTTAGCAATTCCTTTGTATGTAGTCGGCGTTTTTTACATAATTTATTTATCCCTCTTAACAATTGCTGGCTGGTTTAGTGTGCTCTTTACCGGCAACTATCCAGAAAAGTGTGCAGAGGGCGTAGTTGGAACAATTGCTTACTGGAACCGTGTCATCGGCTACGCATTTCTCATGCTCACGGATGAGTATCCATCTTTTTCGCTCTAAGTAATGGCAATTCATTCTGCTCAAAAGATGCGACGTATTGTCGCTGAAGTCGGAGAGATGGATCGCGAATTTGCTCCTCTGATTCAACGTCGTCCTTTATGCACTATTGGTCGAAGTGCACCAACGCAGTCACATTTTGAATCCTTAGTCAGCTCTGTTATTTCACAACAGTTGGCAACAAAGGCTGCTGAGACGATTTATGGACGACTCGTTGGACTCTGTAGCGGAAATATTAACGCGAAGAAGATAATCACATTAGATGAGGTTGCCTTACGTGATATTGGAGTCTCTGGTTCAAAAATCCGAACAATTAAAGGTTTGGCTACTGCAGTGATAGATAAAACTATTCCCATTGATCGCATTGACGAGATTCATGATGACCAAGAGATTTTCGAGGCGTTAACTTCACTCTGGGGAATCGGAAGATGGACCGTTGAAATGTTTATGATGTTTCAGTTGGGGCGCCTTGATATTTGGCCTACGGGTGATTTAGCTGTTCGTCGAGGCTGGGATATTGTGCATAAAAATAAAGAAGAGATTTTGCCTAAAGAGTTAGATCGCAAAGGTGAAAAATTACATCCATATCGAAGTGTTGTAGCCTGGTACTGCTATCAAGGGGTTCATGAAAGCCGTGGGTTGGCTTACTAAATAGCCTCAAGGATTAATGAGACAGAGTTAATGCACCAGCGCTCATCGGTTGGAACGTCATAGCCCTCGCCCTTAAAGACATGACCTAAGTGCGAGCCACATGCAGCGCATCGCACTTCGGTGCGCACTCGTGGAAACAGTGAGCGATCTTCAATTAACTCAACTGCATCATCGGCTGTAGGGGCGTAAAAAGAAGGCCATCCACAGCCTGAATGAAACTTGGTCTCACTCTTAAAAAGCACGGCTGTGCATGCCTTGCATTTATACACTCCGACTTTGTCGGTGTCGGTGTACTCACCTGTAAATGGGCGCTCGGTGGCGGCGTTTCGTAATACATCGTATGAGAGCGGATCTAGGGATTTGGCTAGCTCGCTCTCATTAATTTTAACTGGATATTTATTCTCACTCATGCCGATACACCGGCGCTTGGATATGCAACTCCAGTGCTGGAATGACAGTCATAACCATTGGGGTTCTTTACTAGATATTTTTGGTGGTACTCCTCGGCCGGGTAGTACGTAACGCCATCTGCGCTAATAATTTCGGTTGCAATCTGATCTAAGCCCTCGGCATTTAGTACGCCTTGATAAACATCGCGAGATGCAACTGCGTTAACGTACTGCTCAGCAGTCGTTGTATAAATTGAGCTACGATACTGAGTTCCAATATCACCGCCCTGACGATTTAGTGAGGTTGGATCATGCATCGTCCAAAACTCTTCTAGTAAAGACTGATAAGAAATCTTTGACTCATCAAATCCGACTTTGACCATCTCGGCATGGCCCGTAGCACCCGTGCAGACGCTTTCATACGTTGGATTCTGCGCACTGCCACCCATGTAGCCCACAGATGTTTCAACTACTCCTGGCATCTGCCAAAAACGGCGCTCAGCGCCCCAGAAGCAGCCTGTTGCAAAGTATGCGATTGAACTCATAGGCGTGATTCTTTCAGTTTCACAGCTAATGCGCACCCGCTGATAACCTTGCGCTCGTTAAACCCTATGAGCCCCCGTAGCTCAGGGGATAGAGCACCGCCCTCCG
>WLNU01000088.1 GCA_009699645.1 Actinomycetota bacterium
ACTTTCCTTTCGATAGAACGTCTTGCCTTACTGGCAATTCGTTTGGGTCTGGCCCAGAAGGTACGGAGACCCACCGACGGAGCTCACGCCTTGCCACAGTGGGTGTGGGCAAAGTGAGCGCGGAAGGTGGAACCGCTCTGGTTGTACAGCGTTAGGATAACCGAACACCTGTTCGAAAGTTAGCAGGTGCCACTGACAAGTTTGAGCGTGTCGCCAGTGCGAGCGGGGCTCATACTTGCCCCCATGCTGATCCTGCTGCCGCCTAGTGAGAAAAAGGCGGCAGAGCCAGCCGCGGCGATCTTGGTTTATACCGGAGTCCTCTATAGCGCCCTGGGTTGGTCGAGCCTGACCACATCTGCCCAAGGGCGTGCGCAGGAATCCCTTGCCATAATTTCAGCGAAATACGGAGTTCTTCGCCCGCTTGATCAGATTAAGCCGTACAAGGAGAAGATTAAAACTAAAAAAATGCGCGAGCCAATTACTAGGGCGCTAGATGCGATTGAGGCTGATTTAATTATTGATTGCCGTTCTTCGACCTACCAAGGCGTCTGGACTCCCCCGGTAGATAAGTGTGTGGAGATTAAAGTTTTCACAGAGGTTGATGGAGTTAAGAAAGTAATCACACATATGTCTAAAAAGACTCGGGGTGAAGTCACGCGATTACTTCTACTATCAAAGAGTGCTCCGACTAATCCCCACGAACTCAGAGTAATTGTCTCTACAGAATTTAAATGCGAATTAATCGAAGCGACCGGTAAGAGCCCTTGGGTTCTAGAGGTTATGTGCTAGCAACCTGTTTAATAATCGTAACCATCATTTCGGGATAATCCCACATAGGTGCATGGCCGCAGTTATCGATAGTAAGCCAGGTGCAATGTGCCGGGGCTAATGTGCGCTCCTGTGAGATTGGGTATGGCAAGGTGTTATCGCTATCGCCAAAGAGAATTGTTACAGGAACTGTTGGCAGAACATGTCTATCAAAGCGATGTGTGAGCATTCCATCCCATGCAGGGAAATAACCAGGGCAGTTGAGCATTGCATATGAGGCATCAAAACAGGTCTCATAACTTAACTCTTGCCACCTTGGGCTCACAGTTGCAAAGCCAATCCATCGCAGTAACTTTGAGTGAAGTCCGATACGAATAAGGGGTTTAAATAAGCGTGCTAAGTAATACGACCTCGCCTCTTTCATCTCGCGCTTTTGCGCAGGCACAAGCCAAAGACCCGCTGGTGCAAGACCTGTAAGGCTAAGGATGCGATTGGGCTGGGCTGCAGCCATTTCAAGTGCGATCCATCCCCCTAACGAGTTGCCGGCAACGTGAAAGCTCTCGACTCCATACTCACTTGCTATGGCATCAAAGATGGCGCTACCCAATGACTTGGGCTCCATCACTTGGCCCTTGAAATAGGGGCTATCTCCATGGCCTGGAAGATCCACGGTAATGACCCGAAAAGATTGCGACAGTGCGGCAATGATCGGTTTAAAGGCCGTTGCTGCCGAGCCCAGACCATGAATGAGAACTAGCGGTGGGTGTGAACTATCTGTTTGCCTCAGCGTTATTGCAAGTTTCATCATCAATACTTATATTTTTCAGTCTCTTTTGGGTGAGCTTTACATACCGCTCTCCAAATCTCATCGGCCTCAAAGCCGGCCTCCAGCGCCTCATTAACTGTTTTGCTACCAAGCTCTGAGAGTGCAATGTCTACGGGAAAATGTGAACCTGCGCCAAATGAAAGCGTGAGGCGCTCACGTAAATCAGATATTCGCACGGGATATAAGCAGCTCTGCATGCAGTCGGGAATCATCGGGTGTTAATGGATTAAGTACCTGACCAACTAGCCAACGTAGCGCTAGATCGGCTAAAACTTGGCTACCTGAAATAACTGCAATCACATCGCATAGGTTGTTCCATAAGGGGTGAGTTGTTGCAGCCATAGCTAAAGTAAGCGGCGCCGGATCGTGTGTGCGCATATGGGCAAGGGCGGCATCGGTTGAAATCTGAATGGAGAGAAGTTCGAGTGCATCGGTTGCATTAGGAGCACTCTGTGCTATCGCAATCAAACGTGCGCACTCAGATTCACACAACGCTGCGATTACGCTCTCTTTGTCGCGGTAATGGTTATATAAG
This sequence comes from Actinomycetota bacterium, assembly GCA_009699645.1. Next base: position 2,130 of record WLNU01000088.1, read on the forward strand.
GTGGCACGAGAGACTTCGGATGTGTCAGCGATTTCAATCATGGACATCTTGGCAAGACCAACGGTTGCAATAAGGTTTTTTGTCCCAGTTAGAATCGCACTCTGTGTGCGGCGGTGCGTGTTTGCTTGTGGTGCGTACTTATTAAGCGGCATCGACAACGGTAAGAGTTACGCTCTCGTGGCTTGCTAGCTCGATTGAAACATCGCTAAATACAGCTGAGAGTTGTAGACCAAGGGCTATACAGATCGCATTGAGAAGCTCAGAGGATGCCTCTTTCTGGCCGCGCTCAACTTCAGAGAGGTAGCCAAGGGATACTCGGGCAGCGCGGGCAACATCTCGCAGGGTGCGTCCCTGAGATGTGCGGGCAGCGCGAAGGGTAAGACCAACGGCCTCACGAACTAGAACCATAGGTATACCCTCCTTAACTTCCTTGTCTAAGGATACGCGCAAATGTGGCTATCGCGCTGGCTGTAGTCGCGTTTCGCACAGATTCACGCTCTCCTGATAAGGCTAATTCAATAGTTTGAGATACCGGTCCCTCAATAGCTACCCATACTGCCCCTACTGGATGTCCATCTAATGGATTAGGGCCGGCAACCCCAGTGGTACTAATCGCCCACGTTGTGCCAAATGATTTCATCGCACCCTTGGCCATTTCAATAGCACACTGTTCACTAATGGATGAGTGTTTGGCGATTAACGCTGGGTCGATATCTAAATGCGAAATCTTGATCTCATCGCGATAGGCCGTTATTCCGCCTACGAAGACATCAGATGCTCCAGCGATTGTAACAAGGGCCGAACTGACAGCACCTGCCGTGAGTGATTCTGCAGTACTGAGAGTTTCATTGCGCTGGCGCAAGGTTTCAATAATCTCAGTTGCAAGTGCGATGATTTCTGATGAAAGCGTCATGTATCCCTACTTACCTGATTTAAATGCCGACTGTACATAATAAAAGCCGGTTGCGATAGTCAAAGCAATGGCAACTGCCATGAAGCCATCACGGAACCAGTAGAGATTTGAGCTAAGGGGAAGTACATAGAAGCCAACTCCGAAGTTCTGGAAGGTTGATTTAATCTTGCCGCCTTTATTGGCTGCAATCACCCCGCGCTTAATAATCGATAGTCGAAAGAGAGTAATTCCAACTTCGCGCAGCAATATAACAATCGTAATCCACCATGGCAGGCGATCTAAGATCGATAAAGAGATCATTGCCGCAGCGATCATGACCTTATCGGCCACTGGATCTAGAAACTTGCCGAACTCAGTGATTGTATTGCGGCTGCGGGCTAAGTTGCCATCGGCGATATCTGAAAGACCGAGAAGAAAAAATACAATCCACGAGATGTACTGCCAGGTCGGATCATTGCCACCATTTTTAAATAATGTATAAACACCAACTGGAACCAAGAGCAGGCGGGCAAGGGTTATAAAGTTTGGAGTTATAAAGCCCGGGAGTCTCATATGGGCTTAGCCACTAAGTCGGCGCCCATAGAGTCAATGACCACTGCATCAACATACTGTCCCACTTTAAAATCTGTGCCTATGAAAGTAGTTGATCCATCTACTTCTGGACCTTGGTGGCCAGCACGTCCCTCTTGGAGCTCTGAATCCTCAATTAATACACGTATAGTCTCCCCAATACGTGCGGCTGCACGATTAGAAACCATCTCATCGGCTAAGGAAGATAAACTCTCCAAACGCTGGGCGATTACCTCGGGCGCGATTTTGCCAGAGATATTCAACGCCTCAGTATTATCTTCATCAGAGTATCCAAAGACTCCTACAGCATCTAACTTGGCTTGGGTAATAAAAGTGGCAAGCTCATCAAAGTCCTCTTGCGTCTCTCCTGGAAATCCAACGATAAAGTTAGATCTAATTCCAGCCTGCGGCGCGAGCACGCGAATTTGATTAATAAGATGTAAAAACTTTTCATTATCTCCAAAGCGGCGCATACGGCGTAAAACCGTTGGACTTGTATGTTGGAAGGATAGATCAAAGTAAGGCACACTCTTTGGCGTTGCAATCATCACTTGAATCAAGGTGGGACGCATCTCGGCAGGTTGCAAATAAGATAAGCGCACTCGCTCCACGCCATCGATTGCAGCGATCTCTGGCAGAATTTTTTCCATCAACTGTAAATCACCTAAATCTTTTCCAAAGGATGTGGTGTTCTCACTTACTAAAAATAGTTCGCTGACTCCATTGGCAACTAGCCATCGCGCCTCATCCATAATCTCGTGTGGGCGACGAGAGACAAAAGCGCCACGAAAATACGGGATTGCACAAAATGAGCAGCGACGATCACAGCCTGAAGCGATTTTAAGTGGTGCCCATGGGGCACTTCCTAAACGCTTGCGTGTGAACTCCTCGCTGCCCCGATTATCGGCGCGATCGACTGGGGCGATCGGCAAAAGCGCTCTGCGATCCCGTGGAATATGGGGAACATGTTTATTTCCGGCAACGATTGATTGAAGGCGGGCAGAGATATCTTTGTAATCATCAAAGCCTAGAATCGCATCGGCCTCTGGAAGGGCGCTTGCTAGCTCTTGTCCATAGCGCTCTGCCATACATCCAACTGC
>WLNU01000089.1 GCA_009699645.1 Actinomycetota bacterium
AACTCCAGCTGCTTCGGCTGCAGCAATTACCTCTTCATCACGCACGCTTCCGCCTGGTTGAACGACAGCGCGCACGCCTGCATCGATCAAAATCTGTAAACCATCGGCAAATGGAAAAAATGCATCACTTGCAGCAACTGATCCTTTAACGCGATCCCCCGCGCGCCTCACAGCTAAGCGCGCAGAATCCACACGATTTACTTGGCCCATACCAATTCCAACTGATGCAGTGTTGCTGCTCAATAAAATCGCATTACTTTTGACTGCGCGCACAGATCGCCAAGCAAATTCCAGCTCTTTCATAGTTGCCGCATCAACAGGTGCTCCGCTTACTTGTTTCCAATTTGTTGGGCGGTCTCCTGGTGCATCGATCAGATCCATCTCCTGAAGTAAAATCCCACCAGTGACTGGGCGCATCTCAACTCTAGAGATATTTGAGAGCTCACATTGAAGAATTCGTATCGATGGCTTTTTCGATAGTAATTCAATGGCTCCTGCCTCATAGCTTGGGGCGATTACAACTTCTGTAAATATTTCAGCTAACTGTGATGCCATAGCAAGACTAACCTCGCGGTTGGCTGCAACGACTCCCCCAAATGCCGATACTGAATCACACTCATGTGCTTTTCTATAAGCATCTGCAATATCTGTAGCTGTTGCAATGCCACAGGGATTTGCATGTTTAATAATTGCAACACATGCCTCGGTGTGATCTAAGGCTGCTCGCCAGGCTGCATCGGCATCGGTGTAATTGTTAAATGACATCTCTTTGCCATGCAATTGAACAGCGTTAACTATTCCTACTGGGCCACCTGAATAAATAGCGGCGCTTTGGTGTGGATTCTCGCCATAGCGCAGTGCGCTTTCGCGCTGCCAGATTCGACCAAACCATTGTGGAAGCTCATCGCTCTGACCTAGCCATGTTGCAATCGTTAGATCGTATTCAGCCGTAGTTCTAAAGCTTTCTAGGGCTAACTGACGGCGCTGGGCCAGCGTAAATCCACCTTCCTTGATCGCTGCAATTAAGCCGTCGTACTGGGATGGGCTGCTAATTACTGCGACGGAGCCGTGATTTTTTGCCGCACCCCGCAGCATCGATGGTCCGCCGATATCTATCTGCTCGATGCATTCGGCAAAGTCAGCGGCCGATGCGATTGTTGCAGCAAAGGGGTATAAATTAATAATTACTAAATCAAAGGGCGCAATATCTAAATCGGCAATTGCCGCCATGTGTTGCGGGTTGTTCTGATCGGCCAAAATTCCTGAGTGCACCCGCGGATGTAGCGTCTTTACACGCCCACCCATAATCTCGGGAAATCCTGTGTATGTACTCACTTCAGTTACTGCTATGCCGGCTTTAGCTAATTGGGCAGCCGTAGATCCTGTCGAGAGAATTTCGATTCCGGCATCACTTAATACTGTTCCAATTTCGAGCAGTCGTGTCTTGTCATAGACGCTAACAAGTGCGCGTCGCATAACTTTACGATCAGACATGGTGCTCCAGAGTTGGAAGTATTAAAGCGATGGTTGCAACGATCAGACTGCGTTCAACTTTCTTAATTCTCTCATGAAGGCTTGCTTCATCATCACCGGCTAGGACTGGAACCTGCATCTGTGTAATGACTGGTCCTGTATCAACACCGGCATCTACCCAGTGCACCGTTGTCCCAGTAATACTTACTCCAGCGGCCAATGCATCTCTCACGGCATGGGCCCCTGGAAACTCTGGCAATAGAGCTGGGTGGCTATTAATCGTTGGAAATCGATTGACGAAATCAGCGGGCAAGATTCGCATGAATCCTGCGCTCACAACTAAATCTGGTTTGTGTGCGCCGACTCGTTCGATGATCTGTGCATTCCACTGTTCGCGTGAGTTTTCAAGGGCGATAACTTCGCAGGAGATTCCAGCTAGACGTGCCCTATCTAAGACTGGCGCCTGTGCCTGATGACTTATTACTGCGACAATCTCAATATCGAGCTCATCGGCCTCGATAATTGATTGAGCAAGAGTTCCAGCCCCTGATGCCAGAATAAGGATGCGATGAGGCATTAATGCCGCCTCATACGGGGAATATACAGGGCTAAAGCGGCACCGATAACTAGTTCGATTGCGATACTGAGTGTGAACTTCCATGGTGAAACACCCATCGCCGACATTGCATCGGTGATCAAGGCCCCACTTCCTGCATATGCAACTGCACCGATAATGAGTAGTGATGCAACAAGGGATTGAATCAGAACGCGCATATTAAATTCAACTGTCCAGCTTGCTAAAAGTGCACCTGCAAGAATTAATACGGGGATACCAAAGAGTGCAAGTAGCGAAGTGCCAGTTGGCAATGCGCCAAGTAATGGAAATGCAGGAATGGCATCTAGATTAAAAATCAAAGGAGAGACAAGGGAGTCTGAGCCAATTGCAAAACCGGTACCCGAAAAGTATCCGAGTGTTGCGACAGCTGCATTTGGAATATAAAGAAGGTTCAGGAGCAGAAGTAGAACTCCTCCGAAGATTCCGGGCTCTAGGACTAACGTTAGATTCTTAACCATTGAGAGATTAACCAGTAGTGAGATACCTAGAATCAGCGATGAGATGCCGAGCAGCAACGAGATAATGCGTGTGCTGTATAAAATCGCCTGACCGAAAACTAATCTGCGACCAACCGTGGCTCCACAAATTAAAGTGATAGGTAGCAAGAAAACTGGAGCCAAGTACCACATGGGTTTAACTGCAGTGGTTGCACTAAAGAGGGCAAAGAGAGTACCGATACCTGTGTATAGGAGTGCAAAGCAGATGCGAGCAAGCGGAACTTGTGATGCATCACCATCGAGGCGATCAATAACGCGAGCGATTCCACTTCGAATAGCAAAGACTGGAGCAATAATTGCACCTAGCGGTAGATATGAGAGAAGGCCGGCGGCATTTACTGGCGGGAGTACAAGGGAGAATGGAATCTGATGTGCACCCAGCCAGATCCATAAGGCTGCACGAAGTGGATCACCGGTATTGCCCGTTGCACTTCCTGCCGTTGCCCAGGCAATAAGTGCGATGAAGGAGGTTGGTAGTAAGACGAGTGCAACACTGCGCAGTACTTGAGTCAGGGTGACCCCAAGTATGCGCGCGAACATTCTCTTTATCGCCCTAAAATATCGCGCAGTAACTGCGCGCTTTCACTTGGAGTTTGCCCGACTTTTACACCGGCGGCTTCAAGGGCATCTTTCTTTCCCTGCGCTGTTCCCGATGAGCCAGAGACGATCGCGCCAGCATGGCCCATCGTCTTTCCTTCAGGTGCGGTAAAGCCTGCAACATAACCAACGACTGGCTTTGTTACGTACTCGGCAATAAAGGCGGCGGCACGCTCTTCGGCATCTCCACCAATTTCACCGATCATCACAATCGCAGTTGTATCTGGATCATCTTGAAATGCACGTAGGCAGTCAATGTGTGTTGTTCCAATTACTGGATCTCCACCGATTCCCACTGCCGTACTAAAACCAATATCGCGTAGCTCATACATCATTTGATATGTGAGAGTGCCAGACTTTGAGACTAAACCAATTGGGCCAGCACCTGTGATATCTGCCGGAATGATTCCAACGTTTGATTGTCCTGGGCTAATTAAGCCTGGGCAGTTAGGGCCAATAATCCGGGTGGTGCCTTTGCTCACTGAGTATGCATAAAAACTTGCAGCATCATGAACTGGAATGCCTTCGGTTATAACAACCACTAGTGGCATGGCGGCATCGATTGCATCGATGACTGCCGCCTTTGCAAACTTTGGTGGAACGAAAACAACTGAAGTATTTGCACCCGTTGCACTCATTGCTTCGGCAACGGTATTAAAGACTGGAAGTTGATGACCATCGATATCCAGAAGTTGTCCACCTTTGCCCGGGGTTACTCCGCCAACAACCTTTGTGCCAGATGCCAACATGCGCCGTGTGTGCTTAGTTCCCTCTGATCCCGTCATTCCCTGAACAATGACAACTGATTTTTCATTCAAAAAGATAGCCATTTACTTAGCCGCCAACTCTGCAGCACGATTTGCTGCTCCATCCATCGTGTCGGCCTGTTCAATAAGTGGGTGTGCCGCTTTAGCCAAGATTGCACGTCCCTGAGCAACATTATTGCCATCTAAGCGCACAACAATGGGCTTGGTTGCTTTAGCGCCAAGGAGCTCGAGGGCCTGCACGATTCCAGTTGCAACCGCATCACATGATGTGATGCCACCAAAGACATTTACAAAGACGCTCTTAACATCCTTATCACCGAGAATAATTGAGAGTCCATCGGCCATGATCTGCGCCGATGCACCACCACCTATATCTAAGAAGTTAGCTGGTAGCACGCCGCCATGTTTTTTACCGGCATAGGCCACAACATCGAGAGTGCTCATTACTAATCCAGCACCATTACCGATGATTCCGACTTGTCCATCTAGCTTGACGTAGTTTAAATCCTTCTCAGCTGCTGCCGCCTCTAATGCATTTGTTGAAGCGTGATCAACGAGAGCTGCATGATCTGGTTGGCGAAACTGCGCATTATCATCAAGGGTAATCTTGCCATCGAGTGCAATAACTTTGCCATCTTTTGTCTTAACAAGAGGGTTAACCTCAACCAA
>WLNU01000009.1 GCA_009699645.1 Actinomycetota bacterium
ACCCGATGATGCGCATGCACCCATCGCAAGTACCCACTTAGGGGCCGACATTTGATCATAAATCTGACGCAGGACTGGTGCCATCTTGTTAGAGACGCGACCTGCAACAATCATTAAATCTGCCTGACGCGGAGATGCACGAAAGACCTCCATACCAAAGCGTGAAATATCATATTTAGCGGCAGAGCCAACGGCCATCATCTCAATTGCACAGCATGCAAGACCAAAAGTTGCTGGCCACAATGAGTTCTTGCGCATATAGCCGGCGAGTTTTTCAACTGTCGTTAATAGAAAACCACTCGGAATCTTTTCCTCTAATCCCATTTTAATCCCACTCCAATCCGCCGCGGCGCCAGACATAGGCATATGCAACAAAGACAGTCCCGATAAAGATCGCCATTTCAACTAAACCAAAGAGTCCTAACTGATCAAAGCTCACGGCCCATGGATAGAGAAAAACAATTTCAATATCAAAGATAATAAAAAGCATCGCAGTTAAGAAATATTTAACTGGAAAGCGGCCCCCCTCGGCAGCTTGTGGTGATGGTTCGATTCCACACTCATACGCTTCCAACTTTGCTCTGTTGTATCGAGCTGGTCCTGCCAAAGCTCCTGCTGCAACCGAGAAGATCGCAAAGCCAAAGCCGATAGCCCCTAGCACCAGAATCGGCACGTATGGATTCGATGTGGATATCACGTACGAAATCTTAAAGTGTTTAGGCCTGTTCCAATGACCGCTATCCCTTTATCCCGCTGTGAACTGAAACAACTCCGAAAGTGAGGTTTTTCCATGTAACCGAGCCCCAGCCGGCAGCCTCCATTGCCCCGGCTAACTGGCGCTGATCGGGCCAGGCCCTAATGGACTCGGCTAAGTAGATATAGGCATCGGGATTTGAGGCCGTCTTTCGAGCGATTACTGGCAGGGCGCGCATGAGATAGCCCAGATACAGGCTGCGAAACGGGGCCCAGGTTGGGTGGGAGAACTCGACGACGACTATCCGGCCGCCGGCCTTAGTTACTCGTAGCGCCTCGGCAAGCGCCTTGGGGTAGTCAACGGTATTTCTAAGGCCAAAGGAGATTGTTGTGAGATCAAAGCTATCTGCCTCAAAGGGAAGATTGAGGGCATCGGCCTTTGAAAAGTTCAGGTATGGGCGTGATTTGCGGCCCTGGGCCAACATCCCTTCAGAGAAGTCGGTAGAAAATACGGTAGCTCCAGCCTTGTGTAACGGCTCCGATGATGAGCCAGGTCCGGCCGCTAGATCCAGAATCTTCATGCCTGGGGCCGGAGCGATGATCTGTGTTGCCGCTCTGCGCCACGCCTTGGTCTGGCCCAGAGATAGGAGATCGTTAACGATGTCATATCGCTTGGCTACTCCATCGAACATTGCCGCTACTTCTTCTGGATCTTTACCGAGATTGGCGCGGGACATAGTGACATTCTCCCTTGAAGTAGGCTCATCCACAACTTCATCGCTCAAGGAGGTCCACCGATGTCATTTCCTGCTACCTCTCTTCGCTCTACGGTGCTCCCACATAGCTCGATGCTTAGTACTGCTGCATTAACTGCAGGCGGCGTTCTCTTTCTTGCGGCGATGGCACAGATTGCAATCCCAGTTCCTGGATCACCCGTGCCTGTTACAGGTCAAACTTTAGGTGTTCTCTTAATCGGAACAACGTATGGATCGGGGCTTGGTTTAGCTACCTTTGCTATGTACTTGCTTGCTGGAATTGCAGGGGCACCCGTATTTGCTGGAGCAAGTTTTGGAGTTGAAAAAATCACTGGTGCAACTGGTGGTTATTTAATTGGAATGATGGTTGCGACTTATCTCTTAGGGCTTCTCGCTAACCGCAGATTAGATCAGAGATTTCTTACATCTCTTCCCTCAATGTTATTTGGCACTCTCATTATTTTTTCATTTGGTCTTCTTTGGTTACACCATTTCACTGGTAAAGATTGGGCTTGGACTATCGCCGCTGGGTTGACACCATTTATTGTTGGAGAGGCGATAAAAATCGCTATCGCAGGAACTTCTCTCCCAATTCTCTGGCGATTAATTCATCCTAAGAAGCGCTGATAACCCACCTATGCCTTCCCTGATTCCGGTTACAACCACGCACTGTGGCGAGCATCTTCCACTGCTTGATCTACTGCCTGATTCAAATCCAGTGGCCTGGCTGCGTGCAGGTGAGGGCTTAGTTGGTTGGGGTAGTTTTGCAACAACGACAGTAAGTGGGCCAGAACGCTTTGCCGATGCCCGTAAATGGTGGCTCAAACAACTCGAAAGTTTTGCCATTACTAACTCTGTTCATGGAAACGGTACAGGACCAGTGCTGTTTGCATCTTTTTCTTTTTCACCCGATGAGGAATCAGTTTTAATAATTCCTCAAGTCATTGTCGGTAAAAAAGGCGATAAATCATGGATTACTTGGATTGGTTCATCATCCCAACCAGATTTAAATGTAACGCCGCCAGATTTAATTCATAATTCAATTACATGGGATAGCGATGAGCATGCAGATGATGCCTGGAAGTCACGTGTATCTACCGCCGTCGATAGAATCCAAAGTGGAAAGCTCGATAAAGTTGTGCTGGCACGGGATTTCACAGGACATGCAGATCAAGATATTGAGCCCCGTACAATTTTAAAGAAGTTAGCCGCCGAATATCCCTCGACATGGAACTTCTCAGTGGCTGGCCTTGTTGGTGCAACACCCGAGTTACTACTGCGCTTATCGCGCAAGATGGTTACATCACGCGTTTTAGCTGGAACGATTAGCAAAACTGGTAATGACGAGCGAGATTTAGCACTTGCTGCATCTCTTGCGCGATCATCAAAGGATCTAGAAGAGCATCTATATGCAGTGAAATCTGTAGCCGATGCACTTGAACCTTTTTGCACATCGACAAATGTCCCTGATGCCCCTTATGTATTGCACTTAGCAAATGTTATGCACTTAGCAACCGATGTGACTGGGGCGATCGCTGAAAAATTAGCACACGTAGATGCATTTACGATTCTCGAACAACTCCATCCCTCGGCCGCTGTTTGTGGCACACCGCGTGAGCAGGCGGGCCAACTCATTACTGAAATCGAATCCATGTCACGAGGCCGATACGCAGGCCCAGTTGGTTGGATCGATGCCGCCGGTGATGGCGAACTCGGAATCGCACTGCGATGCGGACAAATTAATGGGGATTCAATACGGATTTTTGCCGGTTGCGGGATCGTTGCAGGCTCTGATCCCGATAAAGAGTTAGCAGAAAGTGTGGCCAAGTTAGTTCCCATGCGCAGTGCACTGGCTTAAATAGAGTTCATCTTTTCATAAATAGATTTTAAGTTATCGGCATTTGCTTCACGCGATTGAACCTTTGCAACAACTACAGAGATTCCCTTAATGGGTGCTGATAACTCTCGCTTTAGCTGCGCGATACTAGAGATAGTTGATGCTGGGATACCAAAGGAGCTGGCAATAGCGGCAGGATCTAAACCATGTGGAGTTCCAAAGACTGTTTCAAATCCCTCAGACCCACGCTGTGGCAGAGTTGAAAATATTCCACCTCCATCGTTATTAATAACGATAAATCTGCAGTTGATGTTTTCTTGTGTAATCAAACCTGTAATGTCATGTAGGAAAGCTAAATCACCTAGTACTGCAAATGTCTGAGTATGGCCCGATGCAACTCCTAGCGCTGTAGATATGTTGCCATCAATTCCAGCTAACCCACGGTTGGCATATGTTCTGACTCCGCTACGTGGTGTTGCAAATCCTTCGAGGTCACGAATCGGGCGCGATGATGAAACAAAGAGAGCTGCGCCATCTGGAATCCCCGCTGCGATCTCTTTAGCTATCGATGCCTCGTTCCAACCATCGAGTTCGGTAATTACCTTTGCGCAACGTTGTGAGTATTTTGCCCACTGCGAAATCCAATCATCGGATGCCATAACGCAATCTAGGCTTGGAATCTCAGTAAAACGTTTATCTGCCGCACGATCGCCATCAACGGTTGCAATACGTGGATCAATCACATACGTCACTGGTGCTAACCCGATAAGAGCGTTAACCGATCTGGAAAGCGTGGTGCGGCCAAAAACTATTGCAGCCTGAGGGGCTAAGACACTTCGTACTGCAGGTGAGGTTAAGAGAATTGATGCATGTGCAACTGCATCTGGAAAGGAAAGTGGATCCTCGGCGATAATGGGCCAGTTAAGTTTTTTAGCAAACTTCGTAACTGCCTCAACGCTTAACCCCCCGCGATCATGGCCAATCACCAGTACACCGCGGCTAGCTTGAATCTTTAAAACCGCTGTCTTTGTGCGCGCTTTGAATGTAATCGGAGCGGGCTTTATCTCATCCAACCACTGCGATGAGGCATCAGGCAGTAGTGGCTCATCAAACTGTAGATTTAAATGCACAGGTCCAAAACGCAGACTATCTAGCGGTAGCTCCATCGGAAAAACTGGCCCATCAATATCGGCGAAGTATCTAACGGCCTTACCAAAGATTCGAGCCTGCTCTGTTGTTTGATTTGCGCCCGTGCGCCGAAGCATCGCAGGGCGATCGGCAGTTAAAACTAGAAGCGCTGCATTGGTGTGGTTAGCCTCTAAAACAGCTGGATGGTAATTTGCTACGGCCGTACCACTTGTACACACAACTGGTACTGGTCGCCCAGTTGATTTAACTAATCCCAGTGCAAAAAATGCAGCTGTGCGCTCATCGATTCGTATGTGAACTGTAATGAGCTTTTTCGCAGCTGCAGCGTTAAATGCCAGAGACAGTGGTGCATTTCGAGATCCAGGAGAGATAACTACATCGGTAATGCCGGCCTCAATAATCTGGCGGACAATTGTGCGCGCTAAAGATGTTGATGCGCTCATACGGTCCACCCTCTCTCCTTTGCAATGACCTGCGCGCCAGCGCTCCATGTCATTCGAATCCGATTCTTCCACCAGTTTAGGCGCTCATTGGAGGCTGCGTACTTAATAAGAGCACCAGCATCAGGTGCTATATCTCTAACCTCAATAGCTCCATTAATAATTGGAAGTGCTGCTACATCAACTGCGAGCAATGCTCCAGTGCCAAGACCGCATGCGAAATCTAAATGTGGAAGGGCTGCGGCGAGCTTTAATCCATGTGAGATTCCAACTGCGCTCTCTAGTGCACTTGAAACTGCGACAGGGAGTTGATGATGCTGCGCGATTTCAATCGCGCGATTTATTCCACCAAGGGGTGCAACTTTTAACATAAGAATATCAATGGCACCAGAGAGATCTATCGCAAATGGATCTTTAGCTTTTCTAATTATTTCATCGCCTGCGATTTTTACTGCCATTCGCTTTTTGAGTTCTCGAAGCTCTTGAATCGTCGAACATGGTTGCTCAACATATTCAATCTCACCGACTTGATCTAAAAATGCATGCGCTTGATCGACGCTCCATAAACCATTGACATCGATCCTGATCCGCGCATCTGGGCGTAGCTCTCGTACGCAAGCGATACGTGCTAAATCGGCCGTGGTATCGCCACCTACTTTGATCTTTACGACTGTAGCCCCGTGAAAAGCACTCAGAATCTGCGCGATTTCATCTGGATTATCGATCGCCGGCATCGTTGCATTAACTTCGATAACGCTTCTATTAATCGGTGGCGTTTTACTATATGCCGCTTCTATCCCACTTAGAAACCACGGTATCGACTCTTCATAACTATATTCAAGAAATGGTGAAAACTCTCCCCAACCCATAGGACCTTCAAAGAGTGCAACCTCGCGCGAGGTGACCGAGCGAAAGTCGGTCTTCGTCGCAAGTGCAACAACTTTGAGTGAACCTAGGATTGAATCAAGCATTGCTTATGGGCGCTTTGGAAATTTCTTAAAATCAGGAGAGCGCTTTTCCATATAAGCATCGCGGCCTTCTTGGCCTTCTTCACTCATATAAAATAGCAGTGTTGCATCACCAGCTAACTGTTGTACTCCAGCTAAACCATCATCGGCAGCGTTTAAACTAGATTTCAATAGACGAAGTGCAAGAGGTGAGTTATGAAGCATTTCGCGACACCATGAAACTGTTTCAGCCTCTAGTTCGGCAACTGGAACAACGGTATTGACCAAGCCCATATCTAAAGCCTCTTGTGCATCGTATTGACGGGTCATAAACCAGATCTCGCGTGCCTTTTTCTGACCAACATGTGCAGCTAATAAGCCGGCACCATAGCCACCGTCGAATGAACCGACCATTGGACCCGTCTGACCAAACTTTGCATTATCGGCAGCAATTGTTAAATCACAGACAACATGTAAAACATGTCCCCCGCCAATCGCCCAACCAGCAACCATTGCAACAACTGGCTTAGGTGTACGGCGAATCTGCACTTGCAGATCTAAAACATTTAATCGACCGATACCTTTTTTCGAGAGTTTGTCATCACCAAGATATCCATCATCACCGCGAACGCTAATATCTCCACCTGAGCAGAAGGCCTTTGTGCCTTCGCCAGTTAAAATTATTACCCCAACCTCTTCATTATCGCGCGCTAGATAAAAAGCCTCAATCAACTCGATAATTGTCTGCGGGCGAAATGCGTTGTGCAGCTCGGGACGGTTAATGGTGATTTTGGCCATGCCATCACTCATCTGATATTTAATATCGGTGAAGCTCTCTCCACCTGGGGCTACTACCCAACTAGGGATCTCACGGCTACCAAACTCGCGATTAATCGGCTTGCTCACATTTCCTCCAATATCGTTGCTAGCGATAGCCTACGGCTGCAATGGACATGTCGTCACAACGAGAGTTACTACGAGCCAGCCCTACCTGTGAAATCACGCAGTTAGCGGTGCAGATCACGGCCGCCCTGGTTGGGAACGGCCCTGCCCTTAGCTTCGGTGAGGTTCGGTCTAAATTGGCTGCAAAAAATATCGCCATCGTTGTTGGCACAAGTGGAAGCACAGGATTAATCAAAGAGGTCGCATTTACACCTGATGCACTCATCGCATCGGCGCAGGCATCTAACGCCTTTATTGGTGCTATTGCCGGTGCGCAGTGGTCACTTCTTCTCCCAGTTACCCATATCGCTGCAGTAAATGTAATTATCCGTTCGATAGAAGTAGGCACGATTCCACTTGATCTACGAAACTTCGAAGGTGAGTATCCGAAAGTTGATTTCACATCGATTGTTCCGACCCAGTTATTTAGAGCTCTTAATTCAGATGAGCGATTACTGCGTCACTTGCAAGCTGCGCAAGCTGTTTTAGTTGGTGGCGCAGCACTTGCTCCAACACTTCGCACTCAAGCTCAATCTGCTGGAATTAAAGTTGTTGAAACATATGGAATGACTGAAACATGTGGAGGTTGTGTCTATGAGGGGCAGGGATTACTTGGTGTTGAGTTTGCAATATCAGAAAAAGGTGTAATTAAAATTCGTGGTTCGGTATTAGCAACTAACTACTTAAACTCCCCTGATCTCTTCCAACTACAAGATGGTTGGTTTCTAACTAATGATCTTGGAGAGATTAAGGATGGACGCCTGCGTGTCCTTGGTCGCGCCGATGATGTAATTATTACTGGTGGGGAAAATCTCTCACTGACTTCTATTGAGGCCACACTTTCGGTTCGTTATCCCGATCTTGAGTGCGCTGCATTTGCTATCAGTGATCGGCAGTGGGGACAGGCTCTTCACTTAGCAATTGTCGGGGAGATTAATGAGACTGAGATTTCACATTACTTAGAGGCAGCACTCGGTGATATCGCTAAGCCAAAGGGAATCCACATCCTAGAGTCACTACCATTACTCGGTATCGGCAAAGTAGATCGCGCCGCATTAGCAAAGATGGTGGCGCATGAATAAATGGATTCTCGGGGCACGTCCACGCACTCTTGCCGCAGCAATTGCGCCGGTCTTAGTTGGTTCGGCACTTGCAGGGGTCGATTTCAACTGGTTGCGCGCAGCGCTTGCCCTCAATGTTTCTCTCTGGCTACAAATCGGTGTCAACTTTGCTAATGATTACTCTGATGGCATTAAAGGAAGTGATCACCATCGCATTGGTCCAACACGTTTAGTGGGTAGTGGTTTGGCAACTGCGCACAGCGTTAAAGCCGCCGCTTTTATCTCATTTGGAATCGCCTCAATATCTGGCCTGTGGTTATCGTTATTAACCTCGCCAATACTTATCGCCATCGGAGCTATCGCCATCGGAGCGGCGTGGAGCTATACCGGTGGCCGCAAACCATATGGCTACAGTGGCTTCGGTGAGATATCAGTCTTTGTATTCTTTGGTTTAGTTGCAACTGTCGGAACTTTCTATGTGCAGACTGAGAGCATCACAGTTATGAGTTTTATCGTTGCGATACCTATGGGTGCGCTCTCGTGTGCAATTCTTGAAATTAATAATCTTCGAGATTTAGCTCAAGATGCAGCCGTTGGTAAGAAAACCTTGGCTGTACGGATGGGTGATTTAGCGGCCCGTCGCTTCTTTGTTGCCCTGCTTGTAATGG
Organism: Actinomycetota bacterium; assembly: GCA_009699645.1. Next base: position 8,493 of record WLNU01000009.1, read on the forward strand.
CCCACACCGCAGCAATCGCTACTTTCAAACCAGCGGCGCTCTTAACACTCCTTGTGACACCACTTACATTCTCGTTGGCCCGAAACGTCATGGGCGGAACAAGTGGGGCGGCTTTGATTCCACTCTTAGGAAAGACTGGAAAACTTCAAATTATCTTTTCAGCCCTCTTTGCAGTGGCACTAGGGATATAATTTAGCCATGACCACAGTGCTCCCCTTAGTTCTAATCTTTGGTCTAACCATCTACGCACTCATCGATTGTGCCCGTGCCGATGAGTCACAGATTAAGAACCTCCCAAAGTGGGGTTGGCTGCTTTTAATTATTCTTCTAGGGCCTGGAACCTTTGCAATTGGGCCAATCGCTTACTTAATCGCTGGTAGAAATAAACCTAAGGGTTTCAGACAGCCAAAGCGTCGTGTGCTGCCGCCAGATGATGATCCCGATTTCTTAAGAAGGCTTTAAAGCCCCGAATACGTGTGTTTTCCGCTGCCCCAGATATTGACATAGACATAGTTAAATAAAAATGTAGAGCCTGCAAATAAACATAGCCATGCTGCACGCCTACCACGCCAACCAATCGTTACTCGCGCATGCAAATATGCCGCATATGCAACCCATGTAATAAATGCCCAGGTCTCTTTTGGATCCCAACCCCAATAACGTCCCCATGCACTCTCTGCCCAGATCGCTCCAGCGATAACTGCAAATGTCCATAAAGGAAAGACAAATGCAACCAAGCGATATGAGAGTTGATCTAGATACTCAAGAGAGGGTAGTCGCTTTGCCCATGTAGTGCGCTCACCCTTTGACTCCATCGAATCTAAGTACAGATACGCAGCCGCAATTGCATTTGCGAGTAAAAATACCCCACCTGAAATAATCGCCGCCGAAACGTGAATGACCAACCATGTTGACTTAAGGGCTGGAACAAGTGGGGCACTTGGTCGATAAAGAACTGCAACAGCGGTGCCAAGTGTGAGTAAAACTGCAAATGAAACCAGTAACCCCAGCCAACGTAGATCGAATGTGCGAAGAGCGCCAAGGTAGGCGGCAGAAAAAGCTAAGGCGCCCGTAATTGAAAACTCATACATGTTGCCCCAGGGGACACGTCCAGCAGATAAACCTCGAGTAATTACTCCTGCAAAGAGAAGTAGGGTGCCCAAAATCATCATCGCAGTTGCTATGCGTGCAAGCTTTTCAGTGCGTTTGTAATCAAGCGTCTTGACGGTAGTTGCATTGGGAATCTTTACCGCCCATGCTGTTTCAAATGCGTGAGCAAAGAATGCGAGAGTAAAGACGGCCATCGATGAATAAATCAAATAATTAGAGATATAGGCCCATGTACTTGACATCTATCTCTCCCCTTTCAAAGCCCCGACAAAACCGGCTATCTCTTGCTCTAGGCCAGGTGCGGCATTCTTGGCAAGACCTGCGACTTCAACTACATCTCCCACGCGAATCCAGATTCTACGACGGCGCGTGAACAGTGATGCCAGTAGTCCAAGGATTGCAACAATAGCGCCGAGCAGTGCAAAGTTCTTGCCGGGATCATCGACGATTTGAAGGTTGACCCACTGCACATATCCTTCAAAGGTTATAGAGCCACCCGGATAAGCAAAGATCTCACCTGGCTTCAATGACTTCAAACCAATCTGTGACATAGATGACGTATCGATTCGATAAACCGATTGTGGAATACCGTCATCTAAACCCAGGTCACCACTCCAGACCGATAATAATAAACGCGGGTCAAGGGCTTGAGGAAATGCGCTGACCGCCCCACCGCTGCCACTGCGTTGATAGGTTGGCACAAAAGATCCTACAAAGCCAACTTGTGGATCTGCATCTGGTGCCTTAATCGCTCCGATCGAACGCAGATTTGAATCCTGCGGCAAAAATGGGACTGCACCTTGCAGTGCGACATTTCCCTTTGAGTCTCGCACTGTCACAACTGGTGAATAACCATTTGCTTGCAGATAAATCTTAGTGCTTCCTATGGCAAGTGGTGAATTAACCTTAATAACTCGCTTTTCACTCGTTGTTAAATCACCGCGCCTTACAGTGACGTTAAGGGTGTAATCCTCAGGAGCGCTAGTCACAAGATTATATGTTGCATCAAACTTATCAACGTTGATTATAAACTTGTCTAACTTGCCATCTTCAAATAGCTTTCCATAAGCTAAAAAGTCATAGCTTGTGGGCGTATTAACAAAGCGTTCGCCAACATTAAGAATCGCATCACCGCGCATACCAAAGAGAGATGAAGCAGAGATTCCGAGTAAGACCAAAATTAACGCCAAGTGAAAAAATAGATTTCCAGTCTCACGCAAAAAGCCCTTCTCGGCCGAGAGTGTTCCATCTTTTTCTAAGACTCTAAATCTCTTTGACTTTAACCACACCTGAGCGATCTCTATCTCATTGCCCTGTGTTGGCCACGTTGTATAAAACTCCATTCGATTAAGGTTTTTCGGAGTTGCAGGAGGCAGGGCGCGCCCGGCGTGAAAGTGCTCGATAGTACGTGGCAGCACACAACCGATGAGTGAGATAAAGAGAAGAATGTAGATAGCACTAAACCAAGGAGAGCCATAGACATCAAAGAGATAGAAGCGGTCCATCCACTGTGAGAGTTCAGGTGAGCTTTTAAAAGATGCACTTACTGCCATGGGATTTTGAGTGCGTTGTGGAAATATCGAGCCTGGTATAGATGCAATGCCCAGCAACATCAGCAGAATGAGTGCGGTGCGCATACTTGTTAACTGGCGCCAGATATAGCGCAGTAAGCCCACACTGCCAATCTCTGGAATCTGAATCTCTTGGCTCATTTATATGACCGGAATGAAATCTGAGATCATCGAACGCGATAGATTCATAATCTGGCCCCACAGGCCAGTAACCTGCAAGAGACCGATTGCTATAAGAAATAGGCCGCCAATCTTTGAGATTAAATCTCCGCGGCGAAGAAGATACTTGCGCAGCTTCTCTGAGCGATCAAGAAAAAGCCCCGATGTAATGAATGGAAGACCTAGGCCTAGGCAATAACCTAATGAGAGAACGGCACCTCGCATCGCACTCGACTCTTGGAAAGCTAAAGTTTGTACCGCGGCAAGGGCTGGCCCAATACATGGCGTCCAACCGACTCCAAATAAAAATCCAAGCAATGGTGCACCGATTAAGCCACCTGTTGTCTTCATGCGTGGACGAAGAGTGGGCGACATTGGGAACTTACCCAGAAAGATAAGGCCTAAAAATATCGTCAGCACACCAAGGAGACGAGAAATTAGCTCTTCATTGGCGGCAAGTTGATTTCCTAAACCACCAAAGATTGCTCCATATGAGATAAATACAACTGAGAATCCACTCACAAAGAGCAGTGAGCCTAAAAAGAGTTTGCCTCTATTGGCCGAAAACCCTGCAGCAAATGAGAGATATCCGGGCACGAGTGGCAAAACACAGGGAGATAGAAATGAGATTACACCTGCAATAAAAGCCACTGGAAAGGCTGTAACTAAAAAGCCACTCATTATCTGTTCTACGAAAAAATCTTTCATTCTGAACTCACTCGCTCGATTAATTTAGATAGGGATGCAACAGTGACTTCTCCCAAAATTCGCCCAGCGACCTTGCCGTTTTTGTCGATTACAGCCGTGGATGGAATCGCATTTGCAGGCAGTGAGTCTCTAAAGCCAAGCAGAATTGAGTCATCTATGAGAGTGGGATAGGGGATTGCAAATCTACGCGCAAAAGCCTCGGCCGCTGGCGGCATATCACGGGTGAGAACTCCAAGGAATGTGACCTGTGTATATTTCTTAGAGAGGTCAATAAGTGTTGGGATTTCAGATCGGCAGGGTGAGCACCATGATGCCCAAACATTTACAACCGTCACTCGCCCAATTGTATAAGCGTAGTTCGTGCCAGTAAGGGTCATGCCAGCCATTGCTGGTGCATCGATGCGATCGGCTGGATTAATAAAGGTGACTGAGCCATCACCTGATACATAACTCTCTTCTGTATTTGAAGATACCCCGCTGCTACATGCACTTAAAGTGATTGCTACGAGTATTGACCCAATTGTTATTTGTAAACGCTTCATATTTACTTATCTGGCAAGAGATGGCGTGCGGGTTCGGAGTATGTAAGTCCAGAGATAAGCCCATCCTCGTCGAAATGAACACTAGTCACTGAGGCTAATGAGCATTCACGTTTACGGGGATCATGCAGAAGTCGACGGCTTTCAATGGCACTTCTTAAAATCCAGATTGGGAGTTGGTGAGATACACAGATTGCATCTTTGCCTTGAGCGGCATCGCGTGCGGCAAAGATAGCTGCCAGCATTCGTGTTACCTGTTCATCGTATGGCTCACCCCATGATGGTTTCCACGGATTCCATAAGTGTCGCCATGATGCTGGATGACGCAAGACTCCGTCACCGACACCGAATGGTTTTCCCTCAAATACATTTGCAGCTTCGATTAAACGCTCATCAGTTGTGATTGACAAGTTATGTGCTGCTGCAATGGGAGCTGCTGTTTCTTGGGCTCGCTGCAGTGGAGAAACATGTAGCGCACCTAGATTAAGTGATTTAGACCAATCACCAAGGGTGGTAGCCATATCTAAACCACGCTTTGATAATCTCCATCCGGGTTGGCGGCCATAGAGAATTTTCCCTGGGTTTTCTACTTCGCCGTGACGAATCACATGGACCGTTGAACTCATTGACTAAGCATAAAGCGTCCCAATTGGGCCGAGTTCGTTAGGCTAGTGACATGGCACTCACGGCGAAGCGAGCAGCCTTTTTCGATGTCGATAACACGCTGATTCGTGGCTCAACGATCTACTTTCTAGGTCGAGGCATGTACCAGCGGGGCTACTTCACGAAAAAGGACATTTCCCGCTTTGTTCTGGCCAATCTGAGATTTCGCTTAACAGGAAAAGAAAATAAAGAAGAGATTGCACGTTTTCAAAAATCAGCAACTGATTTTATCGGTGGTCATAGTGTTAAAGATATAGAAGCAATTGCACAAGAGATTTACGATGAGTTTGTCTCCCCTGCAATCTGGCAGGGCACAATAGATATTGCGCAAAAACATCTCTTGAATCAAGAGGAGGTCTGGTTAGTAACGGCGGCTCCTGAAGATATGGCAGTACTCATTGCCAACCGATTAGGTTTTACTGGAGCACTCGGAAGTAAAGCCGAGATTAAAAATGGTTCCTACACTGGTGCAATGTCAGGTGCGCTCTTACATGGAAAAGAGAAAGCAGTTGCCGTGCGAGATTTAGCACAACGCAGTGGATTGAACCTAGCCAATTGTTATGCATATTCTGATAGCAATAATGATCTGCCGCTTTTACAGTGCGTTGGGAATCCATCGGCAATTAATCCCGATGCGATTTTAGGTCTTCGAGCTATGGCTGAGGGTTGGCCGATTCATGATTTTCGTCGAGCACGTTTTATTGGACGAGCTATTTCACCCGTAGTGGTGCGCTTTGCAGCCCTTGCGACATGGCTGACCCCACGTGGAAAGCGCCACTGATTACGCAATAAGTAGTAAAGCCCAGTAATGTTAGCAAGTTATGGAAATGCGATCATTCTCCGACTACTTACGTAGTATTGATGACGCTGCCTTCTTATCCTTATTCAGTGCCCGCCCCGATCTAGTAACACCCGTACCCCCCGATATCGCCTCTCTTGCAGTACGCGCATGTTCTGCGCCAAGTTTGGCGCGGGCCATTGACTCACTTAATCAGTGGCAGTTTCAAGTCTTAGAGGCGGCTTGCACACTCACCGAGCCATTCACCCTTAAATCACTCGTTGCACTAACCGATAAAGCAGCAGCTGTAGCACTTGAGTATTTAATTTCTGTGGGACTTATCTATCCATCCGATGATGGCATGCGTCTTCCAACACAATTACGCGATGTAATTGGTAACGAACCTGCAGGCCTTGGCCCTGTTTCGATAGCAAAACTTAAGCTCACCGAACTAGATAATGCTCCACTTGATGCAAAGAAAGTATTAGAGCGTCTCATTTGGGGACCACCACGTGGCAGTATTGGAGATATTAAGAATCCAGGGCCAGGTGTTACGTGGCTACTCGAGCGAAAGTTTTTGGTTCCACTCGATCAAAGAACGGTTATCTTGCCCCGTGAAGTAGCTATTTATCTGCGCGGCGGTAAAACACATAGAGAAAACTCAATCAATCCCCCAGTTTTAGCTGGTACTAAGCGGGACGAGCGCCAAGTAAACCTTGCAGCGATTGCAAATATCTCGACGGTACTGCGTTGGGTTGAAGAGCTATTAAATTTCTGGGCCGAGGAGCCGGCAGATGCCCTGCGCGCTGGTGGATTAGGTGTGCGAGATCTTAAAATAATCTCCAATCACCTTGGTGTAGATGAAACATGCACCGCCTTTATTACTGAGTTGGCATATCTGACATCGCTCATCAGTGTCGATTCCGATGAGCGCATAATGCCTAGCAATAAGTTTGATATCTGGCTCATGCAGACACCAGCCGATCGTTGGCAGGTATTGGCATCGGCTTGGTTGATTACATCTCGCGTAAGCGGCTTAGTTGGTAGGGCGCAGGCAAAGAACGTTGCAGCATTAGGTCCTGAGCTCGACCGAGTCAACGCCTCACGTGTTCGGGCATTGACGCTTTCAATTCTGAATGAGAATCAATCTATTGCACCAGATGCGCCATCATTTATCGCACTCATGAACTGGCGAGCACCGGTTAGACGCAACTCATCTCTGCAAGAAGAGCTCGCTACATGGACTCTGCGTGAGGCTGAGTGGTTGGGCATAAGCGGACAGGGCGCAATCTCTAAATACGGAGTTGGCTTCTTAAATGGCGATGATCTCAACCTAATAAATGATGACCTGCCTAAAACCGTCGACCATATTCTTATTCAGAGCGATAACACTGCAATTGCACCAGGGCCACTTGAGCATGAGATTTCCCAGCAGTTAGCGATCATGGCAGAGATTGAAAGCCGTGGTGGTGCAACGGTTTATCGCTTTAGCGAAGCGACAATCCGTCGCGCGCTAGATCATGGCAAGACGGGCGATGAGATTAAGGCATTCCTTATCAAGACATCTAAAACGCCAATGCCACAGCCCCTTGAGTATTTAATCGCCGATGTTGCAAAGAAGCATGGCAAGTTACGTGTTGGAAATACCTCCTCATTTATTCGCTGTGAAGACACGGCACTTATCGCACAGATCATGAACGATAAAAAGTTAGAGGTGCTCGCACTTCGCCGTATCGCACCGGAAGTTGTTATCTGCGATCACGATGCCGCCGATACTATGCGAATTTTACGAGAATCTGGATACCTGCCAGCCGCCGAATCCGCTAACGGCTTAATGCTCAGCGGCCCGCGTAAAAATCGTGCGCTAACTAAGCCACGGCCTCCACGTGTTATTGGTGAGATTGAAGTTCCGAGTGAAGATTTATTCAACGCAGCAATCCGTGCTATTCGTACTGGTGAAAAATCTAGTCATAAGCAGACACGTTTGCGCCAGGTTGCAAGTGAGGCACTTGGCGCATTGCCACGCACCACCGCCAATGAAACTATGGATTTAGTAAATAGATTTATTCAAGAGGAGAAATCACTCTCGATTGGATACGCCGATAATAATGGCTCGGTCACGCATCGAATTATCGATCCAATTCGGGTCAGCGCAGGGGCTTTAATAGCCCGCGATCATGCAACGGGTGAAGTTCAATCCTTCCGAATTCCACGCATCACCGGCGTAGCACCGTTATAGGATTAGCCCATGTTGTCAGCGCTAGAAAAACTCGTCAGGTTGGAATCACCCACTGAAGATCTAGATGCGTGCCGCGCTGTAATTGAGCTAGCAAGCCAGATCGCACTCGATGTTCTTGGAACTCCCGCACAGATTCGTGAAGTAAATGGTCGCCCAGTTTTCTGGTGGGGGGCGCAGAATCCTGATGTCATTGTTCTTGCACATCTAGATACCGTCTGGCCCAAGGGCTCTTTCCAATCTTTATGGAGTATCAAAGAGAACGTTGCTAGCGGCCCTGGCATCTTCGATATGAAGGCCGGTTTTATTCAAGGCCTCTTTGCAATGAAGGGTATCGATGGCTCGGTAGCACTTGTTGCAACGAGTGATGAGGAGACAGGTAGCACAACGAGTAAAGAGTTTATTAAAGAGATCTCGGCAAAGGCTAAGGCTGTTTTAGTTGTAGAGGCCACCCTCAATGGCAAAGTAAAGACTGGTCGCAAAGGAACTGCGATGTATCAAGTAAAGATTCATGGCAAGGCATCACATGCAGGCCTAGAGCCAGAAAAGGGAGTTAACGCCACCGTAGAAATGGGCCATGCAATCCTTGCTATATCAGGCTTTGAAAATAAAGAGTTGGGCACAACCGTTGTGCCAACGATGCTGCGTTCGGGCAATACGACAAACACTGTTCCGGATTTAGCTGTACTCGATATCGATGTCCGTTCATTTTCTATGGCCGAACTACAGCGCGTAGATGCTGCCCTTCGAAATTTATCTGCAGTAAATTCTTCAGCAAGATACGAGATCACGGGAGGATTTAATCGTCCACCTCTTGAGACAACATCCACAATGGCCTTGTACGAGCGAGCAGAGAGAGTCGCAAAAGCTTTAGGTATGCCACCACTTGGCCATGCATCAGTCGGTGGTGCAAGTGATGGCAACTTCGCAGCTGCCGCTGGCGCACAGGTTCTAGATGGCTTAGGTGCAGTTGGAGATGGTGCACACGCTGCACATGAGTGGGTGGATATCACAACTCTTGAAAACCGTAGCGCGCTTTTACACGCACTCATCAGAGATATTCTCAATGACTGATGGCCCGTTAATCGTTCAAAGCGATAAGACTTTACTGCTCGATATCGATCACCCGCTTTCGACAGAGTGCCGTCGCGCAATCGCACCCTTTGCAGAGCTCGAGCGATCACCTGAGCATATTCACACCTATCGTTTAACCCCACTTGGATTATGGAATGCACGCGCTGCAGGCCACGATGCAGAACAAGTAATTGACACACTTATCAAATACTCGCGATATGCAGTACCGCACTCAATCTTGATCGATGTCGCCGAAACAATGTCACGCTATGGCCGTCTGCGATTAGAGGCTGATCCAGTACATGGTTTGATCCTTGTTACAACTGATACTGCAGTTTTAGAAGAGGTTATCCGTGCTCGCAAGATTGCACCTCTACTCGGTGCGCGTATCGATGCCGAAACAATTGCGGTACTACCGAGCCAACGTGGTGCGATTAAGCAATCATTACTGCGCTTAGGGTGGCCGGCCGAAGATTTTGCAGGCTACGTCGATGGTCAAGCACATCCAATCGAATTAGTACAAAAGGACTGGAAGATCCGCCCATATCAAGAGTTAGCTGCTGAAGGCTTCTGGCATGGAGGTTCAGGCGTTGTTGTTCTGCCATGCGGTGCCGGAAAAACAATCGTGGGTGCTGCAGCGATGGCACATGCAAAGGCAACAACTTTAATCTTGGTGACAAATACCATCGCCGCCCGCCAATGGCGTGAAGAGTTATTGAAACGCACCACACTTAATGAAGATGAGATTGGTGAGTACTCAGGCTCCAAGAAAGAGATTCGCCCTATAACCATTGCTACCTATCAAGTTATGACGAAGAAGAAGAATGGTGTGTACGCACATTTAGATCTCTTTGATACGCATGACTGGGGTTTGATTATCTACGACGAGGTTCACTTATTACCAGCGCCGATCTTTCGTTTTACCGCCGATATCCAATCCCGTAGGCGCTTAGGACTAACGGCAACGTTAGTACGCGAAGATGGCATGGAGGGCGAGGTCTTCTCTCTCATCGGTCCAAAGCGTTATGACGTGCCGTGGAAAGAGATTGAATCTCAGGGCTATATCGCACCAGCTGAATGTATTGAAGTCCGCGTTAACTTAACCGAGGGCGAGCGATTGCTATATGCAACGGCCGAACCTGAAAACCGCTATCGCGCATGTGCAACAACTCGCACTAAGCGAAATGTCGTCGAGGCTTTAGTTGAAAAACATGCAGGAGAGCAGGTTTTAGTCATCGGACAATATATCGATCAGTTAGACGATCTCTCTGAAACACTCGGTGTGCCATTAATTAAGGGCGATACTCCAATTAAAGAGCGCGAGATTCTCTTTAATAAGTTCAGAACTGGGGAGATCACCTGCTTAGTTGTCTCTAAAGTTGCAAACTTTTCAATTGACTTACCAGATGCAACTATTGCAATTCAAGTATCGGGCGCCTTTGGTAGCCGGCAGGAAGAGGCTCAACGCCTGGGCCGAATCCTTCGACCAAAGGCCGATGGGCGCAGTGCAAAGTTTTACTCTGTTATCTCTCGCGACACAATTGACCAAGACTTTGCACAAAACCGTCAACGCTTTTTAGCCGAACAGGGCTATTCGTACAAAATTATCGACGCTGACGATGTCTTTCAAGGCAAGATCTAAAGCGCTCTGGATCTACTCGCCAGAAATCATGGTGCTCTCCATCAATCTGAATAACTGGAACTTGCTCACCATAAAGTTTTTCTAGCTCTTGATCTCCATCTATGTATTTCTTTTCAATAGTAAAATCTAATTCAACCTTCATTGATTCGAGTGTCTCTATAGCAACTTCACAAAGATGGCAACCGTGCCTAGTAAATACGGTAACAATGCAGGCACTAACCCTGTCAGTTTCCTTTGAAAATTGACTATCTGCACTATCGACCATGATGAAATCATCTCATCTTGGTAGTGTTTGCGCTTATGCGGGCCATCCACTTTAAGCATCTACGAGTAGCGGTAATTCTGGCTGCCCTCGTTGGATCCTTGCTCAACGCTCCCTCTGCGCAAGCTCTCTTTCTAAAGATTCCTGGAACACAGTGGGGCCATATATATGCCGGAACAAATCCAGTAACAACAACTACTCCGCGACCAAAGTCTGCCGTCGGAGTTGCTAAATCTACATTCAATGTCACATACAACAACTTCCCCGACTGGGCTAAAAAAGAGGTCCAAGCAGCCGTCGATATTTGGTCTGCAAACTTTGCATCGAGCGTGCCAGTTAGCATTGATGCATCATGGGGGCGTTCGAGTTCGTGGGGAGTCCTTGGTAGTGCACGCCCAGT
>WLNU01000090.1 GCA_009699645.1 Actinomycetota bacterium
ACCCTTGTTGCATACAACCCAGTTCCAGGTGCAGCAGGTGCAAATCTTGTTGCCGATCTTGCAACCAATACTGGTGTTCCAAGTAATGCAGCAAAGACATGGAAGTTCACACTTCGCCCAGGTACAACTTTTGAAGATGGAAAAGCAATTACATGTGCAGATGTTCAGTACGGTGTCTCACGTGTTTTCGCAACTGATGTAATCACTGATGGTCCTGGCTACCTACAAGCTTGGCTTGATATTCCAAAAGATGCAGATGGAAACTCAGTGTTCAAGGGCCCTTACAAGAAGGATGCAGCAGGACTTGCAGCATTTAAAAAGGCAGTTTCTTGTTCAAAGGACAACCGCACAATTACATTTAACCTCAATAAGTCAGTTGCCGACTTTAACTACCTTGGAACTTACGGAGTTATCTCTCCAGTTCAAGCTAAGTTAGACACAGGCGATAAGTACGACTTGTGGCCACAATCAACGGGCCCATACAAGATCGTTGAAAACAGCAAGACTCAAATGAAGCTTGTACGTAACTCAAAGTGGAATAAGGCTTCAGATCCAGTTCGTACTCCATATCCTGATGAAGTTATCATCATGTTTGGTTACGACGAGGAAGTTATCGACCAGATAATCTTGGGAGATACAATTCCAACTGCAGTTAGCTTTGGAGAGCCACTGTCAACAAACAATGACAAGTTCTTCTCAAATCCTGCGCTTAAGAACCGTCGTATGAACAACCCAGATCCATATGCTCGCTACTTTGCCTTCAACGTCAAGGCATTGCCTTGTATCGAAATCCGTCAAGCTATGTACTACTCACGTAACGCTAAGGCGTTGCTTGATTATGCAGGCGGATCAACATATGCAGGTTCCTATGCAACAGGTGTAATTAGCCCTTTGCTAGCAACTGACTATGCTCCAACTAAGGTCGTAGGTCCAGGATCTGCAGACTTCATTCCAGAAGGAAATATTCCTAAGGCTCTAGCTCTTATGGAGACAGCAAAGACAAAGTGTCCAGCTGACTACAAGAAGGCAACTGAGACTGGAATCAAGATTGACGTACGTCAATCAGTAACACTTAATGACACAATTCCAATCGACACTGCAGCATATGCACGTGCCGGAATTAAGGTCACATTTAACCCAATTTCATCGGGTTACTATCCAACAGTTATGAACCCTGCAAAGCAGAGCGATCTGTCAGCATCAGGGTGGGGCGCTGACTGGGCAAATGCATCAACAGTTATTCCAGAGCTCTTCGCTTCATTCGGTGGATTTAATATTTCACAGAACACGAGCGATCCTGCCTATGCTGCATTCGAAAAGGGTGTCAACACAGCGATGTTGACCACAGATCGCAAGAAGCAGGCAGTTATGTGGAAGGCACTCGATGTAGAGGCCATGAAGAACTTCTGGGTATTACCAACAATCTTTGGTAAGGCTCAGTTTGTTTGGGGATCACAAGTAGGCGGTGTGTTCTTCTGGGTGCCTCAGGGCAATCCAGCATTTGGCAAGATGTGGGTTAATAACTAACCTCACTTCTATTCGGGAAAGAAAGTTAGAAAGAACTAAGTAAGATACTCCTGGTGCTGATCTCAATCAGCACCAGGAGTATTTACTTGATGGGGGCTTTATCAATGTACGTGGGTGGGAGTGAGAATGGTTAACTTTTTAAGCCGTCGCATTTTCTACGCAATAGCCACACTGCTAGTTGTATCTGTCGTTGTCTTTGCAATCTTTTCTCTATTGCCCTTTGATCCAGCGGCCCTTACCTGCGGACAACGCTGCAGCGACCAGATAATTGCTGGTAACCGCATTAAATTAGGTTTTGATAAGCCTCTCTACATTCAATATGCGCTCTTCCTTAGTGGAATTTTCTTTGGCCGCTCATACGGAACAGGATCAGCGGCCTTTGAATGCCCAGCACCATCCTTCGGATATTCCTTTAATGAAAACGCATGCGTTACCGATCTATTGCGCGAAGCTCTTCCAGTTACTGTCAGTTTGGCACTCGGAGCTCTCATTCTCTGGCTCATCGTCGGAATTAGTTTAGGAGTAATCGCGGCGCGATTTAAAAATAAGTGGCCCGATAGGCTCAGTTCAATATTTGTTTTGCTAGGAACATCTCTTCCAACTTTCGTTACTGGATTGGCACTCTTGATCTGGGTAACGATTAAATGGAAGCTTGTGCCCTTATCGCTAACGGGCTATACGCCCCTAATCGAAAATCCATTTAAGTTTGTTCAATTCTTTATATTGCCCTGGATCACCCTGGCAATTGCATACGCTGCCTTGTACACCAGATTTACTCGTGCTGCAGTTCTTGAAACTTTAGGTGAGGACTACATCCGCACAGCCCGCGCAAAGGGAGTTAAAGAGCGCGCCGTTCTCTTTAAGCACACGATGCGTGCCGTCTTTGCACCGATCATCACTTTGGCAGGGCTAGATTTTGCTGGCCTTATCGGTGGCGCGATTATTACTGAAACGATCTTTAATCTTCCAGGGCTAGGCCGCCTAACGCTTCGCTCGACATTTGAGTTTGATCTACCCATAGTTCTTGCAACCACTATTTTGGCCGCAACAGTCGTAATTATCATGAACTTAATTATTGACATGTTATATGCCGTCCTTGATCCACGTGTGAGGATCTGATGGCCGAGCTATTGCGGATTGAGAATCTCCACGTCGCATTTCCAACCGATGATGGATCAGTACGTGCCGTTGATGGTGTCTCACTGACCCTTAATGAAGGCGAAACCGTTGCTATCGTCGGCGAGTCCGGCTCGGGTAAGACTGTTACAGGTCTATCGGTAATGGGTCTGCATAAGAGGGGCTCTGCGCAGCTATCTGGTTCTATTCACCTTAAAGATGGTGATCGCTCGCTAGATATCGTGACTGCAAGTGATGAAGAGATCCGTTTGCTTCGTGGACGCGCAGTTGCAATGATCTTTCAAGATCCTATGTCATCTCTTCACCCGTATTACCGAATCGGCAATCAATTAGCTGAGGGATATTTAATTCATAATCCAGGTAAGAAAAAAGAGGGGCTCAAGCGCGCGATAGAGATGCTTGACCTTGTTGGTATTGCAGAGCCAGCTGAGCGCGCCAATGAATATCCTCATCAATTCTCAGGCGGTATGCGCCAGCGTGTAATGATCGCTATGGCGCTCATGAACTCACCACGTGTATTGATTGCAGATGAGCCAACAACTGCCCTTGATGTAACGGTTCAAGCGCAGATTTTAATTTTGCTTGCAAAACTGCAAAAAGAGTTCAATATGGGCATTCTCCTAATCACTCACGATCTTGGCGTTGTTGCACAAGTTGCCGACAAAGTCTCTGTTATGTATGGCGGTCGCATCGTTGAACAGGGCTCAGCAGATGATGTTTTCTATAAGCCAAAAGCGCCATACACATTGGGTCTTCTTAAATCAGTTCCACGAATCACTACGCATGGATCAGAGCGCCTCAAGGCGATTCCTGGACAGCCACCATCACTTATCAACTTGCCAACCGGTTGTGCATTTGCGCCTCGATGCGAATTCGCATCCCATGCCGCTGGCGATATCTGTGAAACGAGCCGACCAGAGCTCCTTGGTACTAGTCCAACTCACCTTTCTCGTTGCCACGTCCCCGAATCCATGCGAGATAGCCTCTTTGTCAAAGAGCTTAAAGAGGTGCGCTCATGAACAGCGATGTTATTTTAAAAGTTGAAAACCTCACTAAGCACTTTCCGATCGGTGGCAAGCGCAAGCACCAAGTTGTAAAGGCCGTCGATGGAATCTCTTTCGAACTGCGAGCCGGTGAGACTCTTGGCTTAGTAGGCGAATCCGGCTGCGGTAAGACAACGGCAGGTCGTACGATTTTAAAGCTTAATGAACCAACATCTGGCAAGTTAATCTTCGAAGGTCAAGACATCACTAGTTTTAAACCTGGCAAAATGCGTCCACTTCGATCCCAGATGCAGATTATTTTCCAAGATCCATATACGGCATTAAATCCACGCCAGACGATTGGCAAGATTATTTCGGCACCATTTGAGATTCAAGATATCCAACCAGTGGAAGGATTAAAGGAGGCCGTGCAATCTCTTATGGAGCGCGTAGGATTAAACCCTGAGCACTACAACCGCTATCCACATGAATTCTCTGGTGGACAGCGCCAGCGCATCGGTATCGCCCGTGCGATTGCCTTAAAGCCGCGTTTTATCATCGCCGATGAGCCTGTGAGTGCACTCGATGTTTCAATTCAAGCTCAAGTAATCAACTTACTTGAAGATCTGCAAGAGCAAGATGGAATCAGCATGGTCTTTATCGCCCACAACTTATCCGTTGTGCAACATATCTCCGATCGCGTTGCCGTTATGTATCTGGGCAAAATCATGGAGATTGGTGAGACTAACGCCCTTTATGCCGCACCGCACCACCCATATACAAAGGCTCTGTTATCGGCTGTGCCTCAACCTGATCCGCGCAAAGAGAAAACTCGTGAACGAATTATTTTATCTGGCGACTTACCGAGCCCAGTTAATCCACCATCGGGCTGTGTTTTCAATACGCGCTGCTGGAA
>WLNU01000091.1 GCA_009699645.1 Actinomycetota bacterium
ACCTCTAGTGGGTCAGAGCGAGAAGAGAGTGCTGCGTAAGTTATTAACTTGCGAATAAGTTCAAATTTGTTAGTGATGGCCATAGGGCAAAGAGAATTGAGATTGGCAAGATAAGAAAAACCACTGGAATCATCATGGAGATTTCAGCCCTACCCGCTGCGTTCATGATGATGTTTCGCTGGTTGGCACGTGCCTCAACTGCATGTCGTGACAAGGTTTCGATTAATGGCGCACCACGCAAAGTAGCCGTAACGATTGCATCGATAAATCTGCGGATCATGACAGATTTAACGCGACGGCCCATCGCATCAAGACTTATATGTAGCGCTTCACCAGTGCGCACAGCTGAGATGACTGTTGCGAACTCTTTGGATAATTCGCCATCTGCTGACTCTGCAATACGTAACATCGCGCTCATTGGAGTCTCTCCAGCGGCTATCGCCAGCGTGAGCATCTCCACAACTGCAGGAAATTCAGCCTCAATCCTCTGTCGGCGTCTTTTAATCTGCCCAGTTAACTCTCTATCGATTATTACAAAAACAAAGGCACCAATCAGTCCTGCTAGAGGCAACGTAGTGAAGAGCGAATGATTGGAGACGAGAAGCAGAACCATTACTATCGCCGCACTTGCTGCACAGAAACCAAACTGACGAATACGGAAATCTTGATAATCACGTTCGTTGCTACGCCCAAGCTCCTCTAATCTCAGATGAATACCGCTCTTATCACGGCTCTGGGATGCGGCGGATTTAGCGCGGCGCTCTAACTCTTTAAGTGGATCTACCTGTGAATCAAAGGCAAAGAGGGTTCCGCCGGGAATTGCAAAGAGCATCGCAATAAAAATGATTGTAAACATCATCGGCTCCCTTGTTGCGAACCTATAAAAACACGAGGTGTCTGAGGTAGGCGCCCCAGACGATTCATCCACATATATGCGATCGCAGTCATAAATAATCCTGCAATTAAGATTGCCACACCAGTCGGAGTCGAATATGCCGCGGCGGTACTGGGTTGAGTAGAGAGCAAGAGAAGAAGAATCCAAGGAGCAGCAGCCGATAGGTGGGCAGAGTTTTTAATCCACCCATGTTTGACTTCAATTTCGCGGCGCAGCGCTAAATCTTGGCGCAGAAAATCCCCAAGGGTTCGAAGAATTGCCAGTAGCTCACTTCCACCCAGAGCTTTAGAGATTAATAGCGCTTGGAAAATCTGATCACTGCCGTGGTGGTGAAAGAGATCTTTTAACTCATTAATCGCCTCACCTATATCGCCATGGCGATATAGGGAGCTTCGAAACTCAGTGAATGCTGGCCGCAGAATTTCAGGGCCGCGAGTTGAAAGCCCGGCGAGTGATTCAGTTAATGAGAGGCCTGATTGAATCCCTGACATTAAGTGATCGATGACTTCAGGCCATGCTGCGATGAGCGCTGATTCATTATGCGAACTCTTACTGCGCAAGGTAACGAAGGTTATTCCCGCGACGAGGGCGCCAAAGGCCAGTGCAATCGTTATCGCACTCGTTGCTAGATAAATAATTGCAATAGCGAGGGATGAAAATGCGGCGGTACGGAGTTTAATCCTCACTGACGCCACCAAGAGGCAAGAGGTGCACCGATCGCTGCAAACTTGTCGGCATGTGGAAGTGTGCCGATTCCGCGGTCGTAGTCGTTTCCGTTCCAGATCCACAGAGTTTCAATCTCAGCACGATTATTTTCATACCGCCCAGTAAGGGCAGATATCTCTTTAATACGGCGCATTCCACTTTGGTCAAGTGATAGGTGGACGATTAAATCAAAGGCTGATGCAACTGTTGGAGCGATGAAGGTGTGGGAGATATTTTCACCGGCTAAAAGAGGGAGCGTCTGCAGTTTGATAATGGCATCACGGGGAGAGTTAGCGTGAAGTGTGCCCATACCGGGAAGGCCAGAGTTAAGCGCAATAAGAAGATCTAACGCCTCGGCTTCGCGAACTTCACCGACGATGATGCGTGACGGGCGCATACGCAGTGACTCTTTAATTAGGCGACGCAGAGGAATCTCACCTTCACCCTGTAGATTTGCCCCGCGAGTTTGGAGTGCAACGACATCGGGCAGTTGTGGGCTAAGTTCAAATACCTCTTCAATTGTTACTACGCGCTCTGTGCGTGGAATTGCACCAGCTAGAGCGTTAAGCATTGTAGTTTTGCCGGCCTGAGTTCCACCGCTGACTAAAATATTTAATCCAGCACGTACAGAGTTTTTAAGCGCTGTTGCAATAAATGCGCTCATCACGCCGCGTTCGACTAAGTCATCGATACCTAAATTGCGCATTAAGTGTTTTCGAATGTTAACTGCCCAGTGTTGGGCTGTGATTTCAGGGATTACAACATGTAAACGGCTGCCGTCGGGCAGGCGTGCATCGACAAATGGATGCGAAAGATCTAGGCGTCGACCGCTCCACATCAGTGCGCGTTCAACGATATTGCGCACATCCTCAGAGGTCAGCAGGAGGTTGGTTAGTTCACTCCTGCCAGAGCGCGCAATAAATATACGCTCGGGAGAGTTAATCCAAATCTCTTCAATAGTTGGGTCGCTCATGAAGGGTGCGATTGCACCGAAGGTAATCTCTATATCTAGGTCCATGTGGGAAACCTAGGTCTGCCACTGACAGTTACGGTCCTTCGCCAATCAATGCGTGGATAAAGGCGCCTTATCTAATCGATTAAGTAGCTCTAGCCCGCTCTCACCGTGGAGCGAAGTCACCATTGAGAGCGATATTTGTAGCGTGTGATTGACCGAGAGTGATGGAGTTGAATGTAGGCGGGTGATCAACTTCTGCGCAGCGATTTCTCCATCGCTAATTAGAACCACGCACTCATTAACGCCTAAGCGGCCAATGCACTCCGAACTTCTGGTCAAGGTGCGTAGCTCGCAGGAGAAGCGCAGAATATCTTCGGCACCTAATTGGTGGCTCTCTCCATCTACGATGCGAGGCGTGAAAGTAATTTTCACTACACTAAAACTTATCTGCCTACGCATTGAAAGGGCTACCTCACGCCGTAACTGCTCATAGAAAAATGGTGGTGCGGCTAAATGAGTCTGCGAATCATGGATGCCATCGTGGGAAAAGAGTGGGCTCTTTCCAGATAAATGAGTTAATCTCTCTTCCATGGCACAAGATCCTTCCAAAGCGGCAAAGGCCCGCGCAGTAGTGGCATCCCTACTCATTGCTGAAGCCGTTGTTATCGCAGCCCTTGGTGTGTGGTTGCTTGTCTTAACTATCACCGCGGATAGTTTTGAATTTCTTCCACTTCTTGGAGTTCTATTATTTATTGCCTTGGCAAGTGGTGGGTTAGCTGCGGCGGCGATTGGATATCGACGAGGAAAATACTTTGGTCGCGCCCCTGCAGTTCTTGCAAATTTAATCGCCCTCGGAGTTGTCTCCTATCAAGTGCAGGCAGGCCTATGGATAGCTGCAGTTCCACTAGCCATACTCGCCGGCGCTACTTTGGGCGCTGCACTGCGTGCGATTCCTGAGTAGCCCTGATTAGTTTTTTTTATCTCTGCCTGTAGGTCGAATTTCCACCTAATGTGGCCTATCTCGCCCCGTAATGCGAGCCTTCACGCTTAGAGCATCTGGGCACTGCCGATAGGCTTAGCTCAAATTCACGCCAAGAAGGAGCTCGCCAGTGTCGGCACAGGATTTTGGTGCAAATGATTGGCTCGTCGAAGAGATGTACGAGCATTATTTAGCAGACCCATTATCGGTTGATCCAGCCTGGGTTGAGTACTTTAAAAGTAATAAGCCAGGTACTCCTGCATCAAAGCCTACTTCCAAAGAATCTTCGCAACCAGTCTCTAAGGGCGTTCCACCAGTTCCTAAGGCGCAGAAACAAACTCCGCCGCCAGTTAGTGCACCTGTTGCGCAAGCACCCGTTGCACAAGCATCAGCGCCAACACAGCAACCAATTCTTCGAGTTACAGCAACGCCGCAACCAACTCCTGCAGATCCAATAGTTAAGCCAGCTCCAGTGTTAATGACACCGAGTGCATCAACACTTGAACCAATCAGAGGTGTATCGGCCCGCGTTGTTGCAAGTATGGAGGCATCACTCTCGGTCCCAACGGCAACATCTGTACGCGCAGTTGCAGCAAAGTTAATGATCGATAACCGAATCGTGATTAACAATCATATGAAGCGTGCACGTGGTGGAAAAGTTTCCTTCACTCACATCATCGCCTACGCAATGATTAAAGCGGTTCGTGCTATGCCAGAGATGAACTCATTCTTTGGAGAGCTAGATGGAAAGCCTGCAGTTGGACATCCTGAACACATCAACCTAGGTATTGCAATTGATTTAGCTAAGGCCGATGGATCACGTCAGTTATTGGTGCCATCGGTAAAGGGCTGTGAATCTATGGATTTTGCGCAGTTCTGGGGCGCATATGAAGAGGTTATTAAAAAGGCGCGCGGTGGCTCATTAACTGTTGATGACTTTGCCGGAACAAGGATGTCGATCACTAACCCAGGCACAATCGGTAGCGTTCATTCAGTGCCTCGACTTG
>WLNU01000092.1 GCA_009699645.1 Actinomycetota bacterium
CGCAACTCATTTGGTGACAATGTTGAACTCTTAACTGGCGCACAAACTCAAGCACGGGTTAAATCTCCGCTCTATAAAGGCTCACTCTGGGATCCAGATGGAACGGCCTTAGTTGATCCTGCACGGTTAGTGTGGGGATTAGAGCGGGCCTGTATAAAACTGGGTGTAAAGATATTTGAAAACACCCACGTTGAATGGTTAGAGCGTACAAAAGAGGGAATGATTGTTCACACACCATATGGAAGTGTGTATGCACAGAAAGTTGCATTAGCAACCAACGTATACAGATCTCTAATCAGGCGTGCTCATAAATACGTTATCCCTGTTTATGACTTCCAACTTGTGACAGAGCCTTTAACACCCGTACAACTTGAATCTATTGGCTGGAAAGAGCGCGAAGGCTTATCTGATGCCGGTAATCAGTTCCATTATTATCGAATGACGAAAGATAATGAGATCTTATGGGGAGGTTATGACGCGATTTATAACTTCCGCGGCAAGGTGCGACAAGAGTATGAATCCGATGCCCAAACGTATGCGCATTTAGCCGAAGCCTTCCTTGAGACATTTCCACAGCTCAAAGGAATTAAATTCACCCATGGTTGGGGTGGTGCGATCGATACCTGCTCACGTTTCTCACCATTTTGGGGAAAGGCATATGGGGGTCGTGTTGCATATGTCATGGGCTATACCGGTTTAGGTGTGGGTTCTACTCGTTTTGGTGCACAAGTAATGCTTGATCTTTTAGATGGCGTTGATAACGAGCGAACTCGTCTTACGATGGTTCGAAAAAAACCCTTGCCTTTTCCACCTGAGCCATTTCGCTTCATATTTATTCGACTCACACAATGGTCTATTAATCGAGCCGATGAAAAGCAGGGTAAGCGCAATCTATGGCTTCGACTCCTTGATTTGTTGGGTTTGGGTTTCGATTCCTAAAGCTTTGCGCCTATTCTTAAGGCATGAGCAACCATGGGAATATGTATGGCCCTGACTTTACATTTCTTGGCATCGAGCGCTGTGATTTAGATGTTGTCTCTACATATTCCGATGCCGACGTAGTCATCGTTGGTGCACCCATTGATAGTGGAACCTCGCATCGCTCTGGTGCAAAGTTTGGTCCGCAAGCGATTCGAGGCGGGGATTATCTGCCGCATGATGGCCAGCGTCCACATTTAGCTCTGCGCATTGATGCATTGAAGGCCATGAAAGTCGTTGACGCTGGAGATTTATTAATGCCTGGGGGAGACCTTGTCGCATCATTAGAGGTCTTAGCCGTTGCAACCGAAAAGATTTCACGCGCAGGTGCAATTCCAGTAATTCTTGGTGGAGATCACTCAATCGCATCGGCCGATGTTGCAGGTATTGCACGCCATCGCGGTCTGGGCAAGATTTCAATGATTCACTTTGATGCCCATGCCGATACAGGCGAGGATCAATTTGGAGCATTAATTGGCCACGGCACACCTATGCGCCGCTTAATTGAAACTGGCACAGTGCGCGGGGACCGTTTCTTACAACTTGGCCTTCGCGGTTATTGGCCAGATGCTAAGACGCTTGACTGGATGTGCGATCAAGGTATGCGCTCGTATGAGATGACTGAGATCCATCACAGGGGATTAAATACGGTTTTAGATGAAAGCTTTGCAACACTTACTGATGGCTGCGACGGAGTTTTTCTCTCCGTTGATATCGATGTTGTAGATCCTGGCATAGCGCCAGGGACAGGCACGCCAGAGCCAGGTGGAATGACTAGTCGCGAACTACTTGAATCAGTGCGTCGCATATGTCTTGAGCTTCCAGTTGTCGGAATCGATGTAGTTGAAGTTGCACCTGCATTTGATCACGCCGACATCACTGCAATTCTTGCTAATCGAGTTGTTTTAGAGGCCTTAAGTGCAATCGCTAAGCGTCGCTCGGGCGAAAAGTACTCACCGACACAAAACCTTCTGGATCGTTAAATGCGTGATGTAGTAATTCTTGGCTCCACTGGTTCGATCGGGCGGCAAGGGCTAGAAATAGTTGCAGCCAACCCAGATAAGTTTCGTGTCATTGCAATTTCATCTGCCGGTACTAACGCAGCCCTTGTTATTGAGCAGGCTAAACGATTTAACGTTGCCTTTGTAGGTGTGCTCAATAATGCCGAGCTCATACGAGCAGGACTACCCGGCGTCAAAGTTATCGATGGGGCATTAGCATCAACGCAGATCGCATCAATCGAGTGCGATGTTGTACTCAATGCCATCACTGGCTCTATCGGACTCGGACCTACCCTTGCAGCCCTCGATGCTGGAAATACGCTAGCCCTTGCCAATAAAGAATCTCTTGTGGCAGGCGGGGAATTAGTAATGTCTAAGGCGCGTGAGAACCAGATAATCCCTGTTGATTCAGAGCACTCGGCTATCTGGCAGTGCGCATTAGCTGGCAAGAGTGATGAGATTAGCCGATTGGTGTTAACTGCAAGTGGTGGCCCTTTTCTAGATCGCAGCGATCTGGGCGGTGTCAGTGTGGCCGATGCGCTCAAACATCCAACATGGAGTATGGGCGCGGTCGTAACAATTAACTCAGCGACTTTAGTTAATAAAGGATTAGAAATAATCGAAGCACACTACTTATTCTCTATGCCCTACAGCGCCATCGAAGCTGTTATACATCGCCAATCAGTAGTCCACTCGATGGTTGAATTTCGAGATGGATCAACTATCGCCCAGGCTAGCCCGCCTAATATGAAGGGGGCAATTGCCTATGCACTCAATTTTCCTCACCGCTTATCAAAGGCAACACCTGCCATTGATTGGAGAGCACCGCATAGTTGGAGTTTTGAGCCGATTGATTCACAGAGATTTCCAGCCGTTGCATTAGCTCGCCACTGTGGTGAGATTGGTGGAGCGATGCCTGCGATATTTAACGCCGTTAATGAAGTAGCCGTTGAGGCCTTTATCGCCGAAAAAATAGCATTTACTTCGATAGTTCCACTGATAGAGAGCGTTCTCACATTGAGCGAGAAATCTGCGCCATCAACGCTGCGCGATTTAGCCGATGTCAGTGCCATCGAAGATGATGCCAGAGCCCTAGCTCAAAAACATCTAATACGATTGGTCTCATAATGCAGATACTCGGAATCCTTGCCTTTGTCGTTGCCTTACTTTTATCGGTAATGATTCATGAGTTTGGCCATTATTTAACGGCCAAGCGATATGGCATGAAGGTCTCTGAGTTTTTCTTGGGCTTTGGTACCCGTATTTTTTCGATGCAACGGGGCGAAACTGAGTTTGGAATTAAAGCGATTCCAGCAGGTGGCTATTGCAAAATTGAAGGTATGACACCGGGGGATGTAATGCCTGTTGGTGAAGAAAACCGCGCCTTCTATAAAGCCTCTTCGGGACGTAAGTTAATTGTCTTAGGTGCTGGATCATTTTTACATTTTGTTATTGGTTACCTGCTTCTCTTTACTCTCTTTGCAGGAATCGGTACGACACAAGCTCTGCCCATCATTGCAGAAGTCATCAAGGGCTCTGCCGCACAATCGGCTGGGATCATGGTGGGTGATGAAGTTACATCTATTGATGGCAAGAAGGTCACCGACTGGTATAAAGATGTCACTGTAATTCGTAATTCCCAGGGCAGAGAGTTAACTCTGGGAATCAAACGTGCCGGCCAAGAGTTAATTATTACTGCAGCCCCCACCCTTGAAACTATCGATGGCCAAGAGAGATTCCTACTTGGAATTATCAATGAGGTCGGACTCAAGCGCACAGGGGTAGTAACCTCATTTAAAAACGCCGGAGTTGTTACTAAGGATTTTCTCTTCGAGAGTGTTAAATCATTAGCCAAGCTCCCATCGAAAATCCCAGAGCTATGGGGTCAAACCGTTAACGGAGAAGAGCGTGATGCCAATGGCTTAGTTGGCGTTGTTGGAGTAGCCCGTGTATCGGGGCAGGCCGTGAGCAGCGATGAATTATCTGCAATGGAGCGCCTGGCAACATTTGTTTTAATTATCGCAAGCTTAAATATCTTTGTGGGCATCTTTAATCTCTTGCCGATTCTGCCTCTGGATGGCGGACATATGGCCGTTGCAATCGCCGATGAAATTCGAGCTTTTATCGCTCGCCTGCGCGGACGTTCACGGCCGGCAGCGATCGATGTGACTGTGCTGACACCGATAACGATGGTGGTCTTTGTGATATTAGCTGCGCTCACAATTCTGCTTCTTGTGGCAGATATCGTTAATCCTGTCATTCTCAATCTTTAGCGCATCCAGGCCTCATACGGCAGAATAGGCCTATGGTTGATTTAGGAATCCCGAGCGCTCCACCACCAGTTCTTACTCTGCGTCGCAAAACCAGGCAGATGATGGTCGGCAAAGTGGCAGTGGGAAGTGAATCACCAGTAAGTGTTCAATCGATGTGCACAACATTGACATCTGATGTCAATGCAACGCTGCAGCAGATCGCCGAACTAACCGCGGCCGGCTGTCAGATTGTCCGGGTTGCAG
>WLNU01000093.1 GCA_009699645.1 Actinomycetota bacterium
ATTAAAACCGCTAAGGCTTATGAGGCTGGGTTAATTCAACGTGATTTAATTCCAACGGCGGCGCGCAACGCCGAACTCGGTTGGGGTATTGCAACAATGGATGAGCCACCACGTCCAACAACAACGCTAGAGGGTTTAGCTGGATTGAAAACTCCATTTCGTCCTGCAGGTCGCGTTACCGCAGGAAACTCATCTGGCTTAAATGATGGCGCCACAGCTGCATTACTTGCTAGCGAAGAAAAAGCCATCGAACTTGGCCTAACAATCAAAGCACGCTTAGTTACCTTTGCATTTGCCGGAGTTGAACCTGAAGTCATGGGCTATGGACCTGTACCTGCAACTATTAAAGCTCTTAAGCAGGCGGGGTTAACTATCGCCGATATTGGTTTATTTGAAATCAACGAGGCATTTGCCGTCCAGGTATTAGCTTTCTTAGAGTACTTCGGTATCGCCGATGATGATGCCCGCGTTAATCGATTTGGTGGTGCGATAGCAGTTGGCCATCCACTGGCATCCTCTGGCGTTCGTTTAATGCTCAACTTAGCGCGCAGCTTTGAGGATCATCCCGAGGTGCGATATGGCATCACAACTATGTGTATCGGTCTTGGAATGGGCGGCACGGTTATCTGGGAGAATCCACATTTTGTAGGAGCGGTGAAGTAAATGAGTAGCGATATTAAAATGCCAGAGGGTGCACCTGAAGAGGTAGTCACACATGCCCTAGTTCGCAATGTTGATTTAGCCGCCTTCGGTGGCAAAGGAGTAATGGCTCTCATTACTTTAGATAATGGCCAGGATCATAACCGCCCGAATACTTTTGGCCCGGCATCCCTTCAATCACTCGATGCCGCCATCACCGCTGCCATTGCAGGCAAACCAACTGCTATTGGCTTAACAGGTAAGCCATTTATATTTGCCGCTGGCGCCGATCTCTCTGGGCTTTCTTTTATAAGCAAACCGGAAGAATCACTTGCAGTAGGCAAGCTCGGTCACGATGTTTTCCGTCGCTTAGATGAATGTGGCATCCCTACTTTTGCATTCGTTAATGGATTAGCACTCGGTGGTGGTCTTGAGGTTGCTCTGCACTGCAAATACCGCACTCTTGCTAGCACTGCCTTCACCGCATTGCCTGAGGTATTTTTAGGGCTAGTGCCAGGTTGGGGCGGTGCAACGATTCTTCCTAAACTTATTGGCCCAGAGCGCGCAGTTCAGGTCATCATGCTCAATGCCCTTAACAACAACACGATGATGAAGGCCAAGGATGCACTTAAGCTGGGCGTAGTAGATGCAGTCTTTGAACCAGCAGATTTCATCGAGCGCTCTATTGCATTTGCGACCTCGATTCTTAGCGGTGCAACAACGATAGAGCGTAAGGATTACAGCAACGATCCAGGATGGGAGAGCGCACTTGCAACAGGTCGCGCCGCTGCCCTTAAAAAATATGGTGGGGCGCAGATCGCATCCCCTGCGGCAGCACTCAAACTTATCGCAGAGGCCAAGAGCAATACTCGCGGTGCTGGATTTGATGCTGAAGAGCAGGCGATGGTCGATTTAATAATGAGTGATGAGCTACGTGCATCTCTGTATGCATTTAATCTCATTCAAAAGAAGCGCAAGAAAGTAGAAGGGGCACCAAAGCCTGCCCTGGCGCGCAAAGTCACAAAGGTCGGTGTCGTTGGAGCAGGTTTGATGGCATCGCAGTTAGCGCTCTTGTTACTGCGCAACCTCAAATGTCCAGTGGTTATGACCGATATTGATCAAGAGCGCGCCGATAAGGGTGTGGCCTGGGTCAAGGGCGAGTTAGTAAAAGCCGTTGAGAAAAAGCGCATGAGCCCAGAGGCTGCTCAGCGTTTATCACTCTTAATTACAGGTTCAGCCGACCAAAGTGTTTTTGCTGGCTGTGATTTTATAATCGAGGCGATCTTCGAGGAGCTCTCACTCAAGCAAGAGCTCTTTAAAAAATTAGAGAGCATCATCTCCCCCGAATGTGTCCTAGCAACTAATACATCATCGCTCTCGGTTGAAAAGATGAGCCAAGGTTTGAAAAACCCAGAGCGGGTCGTCGGTTTTCACTTCTTTAATCCAGTTGCAGTAATGCCACTACTAGAGGTTGCCCGCACATCAACAACCGATGATGCGACAACTGCAACTGCCATAGCCGTTGGTAAAGAGCTCAAAAAGGTAATGATTATCTGTAAGGATGCTCCGGGATTTGTTGTTAATCGTTTGTTGACGCGCTTTATGGGTGAAATTACCGATGCCGTTGATGAGGGAACTCCCCCAGCAGTTGCCGATAGCGCCATGAGCTCTATCGGATTTCCAATGTCACCATTCCAACTTCTCGATCTCGTTGGTCCTGGTGTAGGTCTACATGTTTCAAAGGTTCTTCATAATAATCTGGGTCCGCGATATCGCATCTCTCCAACGATGCAGGCGATGGTCGATCAAGGAGTTCGAAACTTCTACGTTAAAAATGAGGATGGAACAGTTACTGCAAACCCAACTGCTCTTGCACTCATTCCAAAGGGTGATTCACCCTCAACACCTGAGCAGGTTCGTACCCGTGCATTAACCGCCCTTGCTAGTGAGGCGCGAATGATGCTCGATGAAGGTGTCGTTGCAACGGCCGCTGAAATCGATCTCTGCATGCTGATGGGCGCGGGCTGGCCTATGAATCTTGGTGGAATTCTGCCGTATTTAGATCGCAGTGGAATTAGCGATTCGGTGTGCGGTTCACGTTTTCATCCAGCTGGGGTTGCATCTCTTCCTTAAAACTACTGCTCCATTCGACAACACTGCGTGCGATATTTTGAGCCGTGACTCCAATATCGTTCAAGATTTCACTTCGCTTTGAGTGCTCCAAGAAATCAAGTGGAACACCAATTGAATGAAGCGGTACGTTAACACCGGAATCTCTGAAGAGTTCTGAGATTGAACTTGCAATACCACCGTGTCGAATTCCATCTTCTAATACAACGACACTCTTATAACGTTCGGCCATGGATATAAGAGATTGCGGCAGAGGTTTAACCCAGCGTGGATCAATGACAGTGACGCCGACGCCTTCGCGATAGGCCGAGGAAGCAGCCTCTACTGCCACAGAGGCCATAGCCCCAACGCTCACCATTAATACATCGGCGCTTTCACCACGGTACAAAACATCGATGCCATCACGTCGCTCAAAGGCTGGAATATCTACCTGTACAGCGCCCTTTGGAAAACGCACCATCGATGGAGCATCAGAGATATCAACGGCCTCGCGCAGAAGTTCGCGCAATCGTGCGCCATCACGTGGTGCACCAACATGCATCGTTGGCACAATTCCAGTCAGGGCTAAGTCCCAGATTCCGTGGTGGGATGGTCCATCATCGCCGGTAATTCCTGCGCGATCTAATACAAATGTAACCCCAGCCTTGTGCAATGCAACATCTAATAAGAGTTGATCAAAGGCGCGATTGAGAAAAGTTGAGTAGACGGCCACAACTGGATGCAGGCCAGTAAAGGCCATTCCTGCAGCACTCGTTACTGCATGTTGCTCGGCGATGCCAACGTCAATGGTGCGATCAGGAAAAAGCTGTGCAAATTGATCTAACCCTGTTGGGCCCAGCATCGCAGCAGTAATTGCAACGACATCTTCTCTCTCTTTGCCGATCTCAACTAACTCGGATGCAAATACCTTTGTCCATGTAAGGCCGCTCTTAGCCAAGGGCTCCCCGGTCTCAGGATCAACGACTCCAACGGCGTGAAATTTTTCTGCCTCATCGGCAACTGCCGGTTTATGGCCTTTACCTTTTTCCGTAATTGCATGAACTAAAATCGGTGCGCCATACTCTTTAGCTTGCTGTAGTGCCCGCTCCATGGCGCCGATGTCATGTCCATCAATGGGTCCCATATATTTAAGCCCAAGATCTTCAAACATTCCCTGTGGTGCAATGATGTCCTTAATTCCCTTTTTCATGCCGTGCAATGTGTCGTAGATGGGGCCACCGACAACTGGGGTCTTATGCAGTACATCTTTACCCCAGTCTAGAAACTTTTCATAACCGCTTGTGACACGCAAGGTAGAGAGATATGTAGCAACACCCCCAATAGTTGGTGAGTAGGAACGCTCATTATCGTTTACAACGATAATTAAATTACGTTTTTCCGCAGTGGCAATATTATTGAGCGCCTCCCAAGACATTCCACCCGTTAGGGCCCCATCGCCAACGACTACTACGACATGGCGATCATCGAGTCCTTGTAAGGAAAAACCACGAGAGATTCCATCGCCCCATGACAAGGCCGTTGATGCATGTGAGTTTTCGATAACATCATGTGCACTTTCTCGGCGATTGGGATATCCAGAAATTCCGCCGCGTTGGCGTAGTTGATCAAAGCTATCGGC
>WLNU01000094.1 GCA_009699645.1 Actinomycetota bacterium
GCTTCCTTTCGAGAGGGGTCCTCATGAATCCAGGAGTTGTTTATAACGCAGGGTCTGAAACCATAGCAAAAGATCGCATTTCAGCAAGAGGAGATGCCACCTGTACTGAGTTAATTAATCGTGGCACCTATGCAGAGGCAATGACTGCCGTTGAAATAGCTTTGACTGGCGATACAACTTCAGTGATGACATCCAAGAATGACACTCTTATCTATACGCGCTCTGGAACGGCTACATTGGAAATTAAGGACAGTGATGGCATTCATTCACAAGAGATGAAGGCGGGCTCAGCTGCACTGATTAAGTCAGGTGGTTCATTTACTTGGTTCATGGGAGAGAGTCTGCGCGCCTTAGAAGTTAGCGTTCCAGATATTTCGGGACCATTTGCTCGAAAACAATCCTCCCCCACGCAAAGCTATAATCGATTTGTTGAGCAAGGCCTAGCAGATAAATCTGGGGCAACATCTAACCGTGAGTTTGAAGTTCTCTTTGATGCAACTAATGGTTCTGCGCATGCAACTATGTTTGTTGGTTTTATTCCACCATCTGGTGCACCGGCGCACTATCACCTCTATGACGAGATCTGCCATATCGTTAAAGGCGGGGGTGAGCTCCATGTTGGAGAGAGGATCCAAGAACTTGCTCCAGGATCAACATTTATTGTGGCACCACGTCTTTTGCATGCCTTAGTAAATAATCGAGATGAAGATCTATGTCTGTTGGGTATATTTCGCCCGCAAGGCTCTCCAGCTGCTGCATATTACCCAGATGGCAAGCCAGCACCAGGATATATAGAGTCGTAATCAACCTTAGGGCGCAATTGCAAGGATGACGACCGTCAATTATTTGCATGATTATTTTTAAAGGGACTACTCTGCCGTAATGCAATATTCTTGAATCCAAGAATAGAAATTGGGGAAATAGCTCATGGTTTTGGCTTCAACTACTAATGACTTAGCAAAGATATATCGCTCTCAATTCTCTGTTTTTGAGCATGTAACTTATGTGAACTCATGTTCTCAAGGCGCCCTGGCAAACTCTGTAAAAAATAGTTTTGATGACTACATCGAAACGCTAGAGCTAAAAGGATCAGCGTGGGCCGACTGGGCTGGATATCAAGAGAAAATGCGCAGCCTCTTTGCAACTTTCTTTAAAGTTCCCGCTTCAGAGATAGCCGTCACCACATCAGCATCTGCCGGAGTAAATGCTGTTGCATCGGCATTGGATTTCACTAAGGGACGCAACAAGATTGTTACAACTGATAATGAGTTCCCTACTATTGGCCAAACATGGCATGCCCAAGAGCTCCGCGGCGCAGTCGTACATCACATTCCTAGCAACGGGGATTTAACAGTAGATATTGCCGCCCTTATCAATGCAATTGATGATCAAACTCTCTTAGTCTCAATTACCCACGGCTGTTTTCGAAATGGTGCACTAACTGAGTTAGAGCCAATCATTGAGGCTGCTCATAAGAAAGGCGCATTAGTTCTAGTTGATGCCTATCAATCCGTTGGTGCAGTTCCATTAAATCTTTCAACTCTTAAAGCCGACTTTGTCGTTGGTGGAAATCTTAAATACTTACTGGGTGTGCCTGGAGTTGGATTTCTCTATGCGCGCAGTGAAACTACTAGCCATCTAATTCCAACTTCAACGGGTTGGTTTGCCGCTCGCGATATTTTTGCAATGGATATACATTCATATGATCCAGCTCCAGATGCCCGACGCTTTGAATCCGGAACTCCCCCAATCCCCTCCCTATATCCCTCGGCAACTGGATTAGAAATGATGATTGATATAGGAATCGAAAATGTATATGCCTATGTTTGTGACATTCATGACGCACTTCGCACTGGCATCGAAGGAGTTGGCGGGAAAGTTGTGACGCCAAAGAATAGAGCTCACCACGGTGCAATGTTGGCAGTTGCATCCCTTGATGAAAACGCACACGTGGCTGCACTTGAAGCTGAAAAGGTTGTTACATCATCACGAGATGGAAATATCAGAGTTTCGCCACATTTTTATAATAACTTTGAAGACGTAGAGAAGATTATTGCCGCATTTGCTAAAACAAGCCATTACTTGCGCAAGTAAGCTCAAAGGAGCCCACGCATGTCGCAGATCGAAAGAGTCGAGCTAGCTCCAGGACTCAACGTCTCACGCGCAATAACTGGGCTGTGGCAAATCGCCGACATGGAAAAGGGTGGAACTACTCTTGATCCAGCAGCTACTGCTCAATATATGGCCGCTTACTCTGAGGCCGGTCTCGATACTTTTGATATGGCAGATCACTATGGATCTGCTGAAATTATCGCGGGTTACTTTAAGAAGAACCTGCCTTCAGGTAAGAACTCCCATTTGTTTACTAAGTGGGTACCAAAGCCTGGTCCAGTAACTCGTGAGGAAGTACGGACAGCTGTTTTAGAGCGCTGTGCCCGCCTACAAACTGGAAAAGTTGAGCTTCTTCAATATCACGCCTGGAAATTCTCAAATCCATTTTGGTTAGATGCATTAATCTATTTGCAAGAGTTACAAGAGGAGGGTCTGATAGGCGCGATTGGCGTAACCAACTTTGATACCGCTCATTTGCGAATTGCAAAATCTACTGGAGTAAATATTGTTTCTAATCAAATTTCTTACTCAGTCATCGATCAACGTGGTGGTGGAGCTATGGCAGATTACTGCGATAGTAACGGTGTAAAGATCTTGGCCTATGGAACACTATGTGGTGGATTTATCTCTAAAAAGTGGCTCGGCAAAGCTGAGCCAACGGGTGATGGACTACCTAATTGGTCCCTCATGAAATACAAAAGGTTTATTGATGTAACAGGAGGTTGGGAGAAGTTCCAGCATGTTCTGACTACTTTGGATGAAGTTGGAAGTGAAGTAGGACGTTCAATTTCTGCCGTGGCAAGTAAGTATCAGCTCTCTCAAAGGGCCGTTGGGGCGGTAATTATTGGTGCCAGACTTGGCGAAAATGCCCATATTGACGATGCCGTATCTCTTTTCACTTTTGAGCTCTCTGATAAGCAACGCGGAAAAATCGCTGCAGCACTGGCACTCTTAAACGATGTTCCAGGAGATTG
The DNA here is from genome assembly GCA_009699645.1 of Actinomycetota bacterium. The sequence goes on from WLNU01000094.1 coordinate 3,087, forward strand.
CGGCGATGAATATCGCAAACCTCCCTATCTCACAGCCTCTGGTGATTTAAGCCATCACCTTGAAGAGTTTCCACCAGTATTTAACGTTAAGCAATCTGGTGGCAAAACCATGATTGATTCAGGAACAACGTGGGAGGCCTTGGCTGGTTATAGTCGAGCGATCCGCATTGGTGATCGCGTCCTTGTCTCAGGAACTACTGCAACTCACGGAGCTATCTCTGTCGGAATAAATGATCCTGAAGCGCAAACGCATTTTGCAATCGATAAAATTGAAGCATCTCTTGAGTCGGTGGGTGCAAAACTGAGCGATGTAGTTCGATCAAGAATCTATGTCAGTGATATTAAGAATTGGGAGCCGATTGCCCGAGTCCATGGGATCAGATTTGCCGATATCCGCCCAGCTAACACAATGGTTGAAGCTAAACTCGTTGGCGATGATTATCTGGTTGAAATTGAGGTTGAGGCCGTTATTCAATGAAGAAAGCTGAGTTAGTGGACGGCTATGCAATCTCACCAGTAATAAAAGGTGGTTGGCAGTTGAGCTCAGGACACTCGCTAGACCGAGTGATCCGCGAAGATGAAGCGATATCGGACATGATTGCATTCATTGAATCAGGAATCACGACATTAGATTTTGGTGATATTTATACTGGGGTAGAAGAGCTCGTTGGCAAGACATTGATACGTCTTGGTGAAAAGATTGGGTCGAGCGCCAGAGATAAAGTTCAACTTCACACAAAATATGTGCCAAATGAGAAATCCTTAAACCAATTTGATAGCTCTGATGTGGCCAATATTGTTAATCGTTCATTAGAGCGCCTTGGTGTAGAGAAGGTAGATGTAGTTCAGCTGCATTGGTGGAGATATGAAGATCGCCATTATCTAGAGGCTTTAGAGAGCCTCTTTGAGCTAAAGCAGCGCGGAAAAGTTGGAAATATAGGAATAACCAACTTTGATTTAGTGCGATTGCAGGAGATGGTAGGGGCGGGATTAAAGCCGGCCAGTCATCAAATTCAATACTCTCTGTTAGATCGCAGAGCAGAGCTGGGAATGAGTCAATATTGTCTTGAAAATAAGATTGGAATTCTCTGCTACGGCACAGTCGCCGGTGGATTCTTCTCTGAAAAATTCTTAGGCGTAGATGAACCATCTCAAGTAGAGACCCGTTCAAATGTGAAGTATCAAATAATTATTGAAGAGTTTGGTGGATGGAAACTTTTCCAAGAGCTACTGAAGGTCTGTAAAAAACTCGCTGATAATCACAGTACTGATATA
>WLNU01000095.1 GCA_009699645.1 Actinomycetota bacterium
ACCTCTAGTGGGTCAGAGCGAGAAGAGAGTGCTGCGTAAGTTATTAACTTGCGAATAAGTTCAAATTTGTTAGTGATGGCCATAGGGCAAAGAGAATTGAGATTGGCAAGATAAGAAAAACCACTGGAATCATCATGGAGATTTCAGCCTTACCCGCTGCGTTCATGATGATATTGCGCTGGTTGGCACGTGCCTCAACTGCATGTCGAGATAAGGTTTCGATTAATGGCGCACCTCGCAAAGTAGCCGTAACGATTGCATCGATAAATCTGCGGATCATTACAGATTTAACGCGACGGCCCATCGCATCAAGACTTAGATGTAGTGGTTCACCAGTGCGCACAGCTGTAATTACTGTTGCAAACTCTTTTGATAGCTCGCCATCTGCTGACTCTGCAATACGTAATATCGCACTCATTGGCGTCTCTCCAGCGGCTATCGCCAGTGTGAGCATCTCGACAACTGCAGGAAATTCAGCCTCAATCCTCTGTCGGCGCTTTTTAATCTGCGCAGTTAACTCTCTATCGATTATTACAAAAACAAAGGCACCAAACAAGCCAGCTAGAGACAATGTAGTGATGAGCGAATGATTGGAGACTAGAAGCAGAACCATTACTATCGCCGCACTTGCTGCGCAGAAACCAAACTGTCGAATTCGGAAATCTTGATAATCACGTTCGTTGCTCCGCCCAAGCTCCTCTAATCGCAGATGGATACCACTCTTATCGCGGGTCTGCGAGAGTGCAGATTTAGCGCGACGCTCTAACTCTTTAAGTGGATCCACCTGTGAATCAAAGGCAAAGAGAGTTCCACCTGGAATTGCAAAGAGCATTGCAATAAGAATGATTGTAAACATCATCGGCTCCCTTGTTGTGTACCTGTAAAAACACGAGGTGTCTGAGGTAAGCGGCCCAGACGATTCATCCACATATATGCGATTGCAGTCATAAATAATCCTGCAATTAAGATTGCCACACCAGTCGGAGTCGAATATGCCGCGGCTGTGCTGGGTTGAGTAGAGAGCAAGAGAAGAAGAATCCAAGGAGCAGCAGCCGATAAATGGGCAGAGTTTTTAATCCACCCATGTTTGACTTCAATTTCGCGGCGCAAAGCCAAATCTTGGCGTAGAAAATCTCCAAGGGTTCGAATAATTGCGAGTAGCTCACTTCCACCTAGAGCCTTAGAGATTAATAGCGCTTGGAAAATCTGATCACTGCCGTGGTGGTGAAAGAGATCCTTTAACTCATTAATTGCCTCACCGATATCGCCATGTCGATACAGGGAGCTTCGGAACTCAATGAATGCTGGTCGCAGGATTTCAGGGCCACGAGTTGAAAGCCCGGCGAGTGATTCAGTTAATGAGAGGCCTGATTGAATCCCTGACATTAAGTGATCGATGACTTCAGGCCATGCTGCGATGAGCGCCGATTCATTATGCGAACTCTTACTGCGCAAGGTAGCGAAGGTTATTCCGGCGACGAGTGCGCCAAAGGCTAGTGCAATCGTTATCGCACTCGTTGCTAGATAAATGATTGCAATAGTCAGCGATGAAAATGCGGCGGTGCGGAGTTTAATCTTCACTGACGCCACCATGAGGCAAGAGGTGCACCGATCACAGCAAACTTGTCGGCATGTGGAAGTGTGCCGATTCCGCGGTCGTAGTCTTTTCCGTTCCAGATCCACAGAGTTTCAATCTCAGCGCGATCATTTTCATATCGCCCTGTGAGGGCAGATATCTCTTTGATGCGGCGCATTCCGCTTTGGTCAAGTGATACGTGCACGATTAAATCGAAGGCTGATGCAACCGTTGGAGCGATGAATTTGTGAGAGATATTTTCACCAGCTAAAAGCGGGAGCGTCTGCAGTTTGATGATGGCATCACGCGGAGAGTTAGCGTGGAGCGTACCCATACCAGGAAGGCCAGAGTTAAGTGCAATAAGAAGATCTAACGCCTCAGCTTCGCGAACTTCACCGATGATGATGCGTGATGGGCGCATACGCAATGACTCTTTAATTAAGCGACGTAGAGGGATCTCACCTTCACCCTGCAGATTTGCGCCGCGAGTTTGAAGTGCAACGACATCGGGCAGTTGTGGGCTAAGTTCAAATACCTCTTCAATTGTTACTACGCGCTCTGTGCGTGGGATTGCACCTGCTAGAGCGTTAAGCATTGTAGTTTTGCCGGCTTGGGTACCACCGCTGACTAAAATGTTTAATCCAGCACGTACAGAGTTTTTAAGCGCCGTTGCAATAAATGCGCTCATCACGCCGCGTTCGACTAAGTCATCGATACCTAAATTGCGCATCAAGTGCTTTCGAATGTTAACTGCCCAGTGTTGAGCTGTGATTTCAGGGATTGCAACATGTAAACGGCTGCCATCGGGCAGGCGCGCATCAACGAATGGATGCGAAAGATCTAAGCGTCGGCCACTCCACATCAGTGCGCGTTCAACGATATTGCGCACTTCCTCAGAGGTCAGCAGGAGGTTGGTTAACTCACTCTTGCCAGAGCGCGCAATAAATATACGCTCGGGAGAGTTAATCCAAATCTCTTCAATAGTTGGGTCGCTCATGAAGGGTGCGATTGCACCGAAGGTAATATCTATATCTAGGTCCATGTGGGAAACCTAGGTCTGCCACTGACAGTTACGGTCGTGCGCCAATCAATGCGTGGATAAAGGCGCCTTATCTAATCGATTAAGTAGCTCTAGCCCGCTCTCACCGCGGAGCGAAGTCACCATTGAGAGCGATATATGTAGCGTGTCATTGACCGAGAGTGATGGAGTTGAATGTAGGCGTGTGATCAACTGCTGCGCAGCGATTTCGCCATCGCTAATCAGAACCACACACTCATTAACACCTAAGCGGCCAATGCACTCCGAACTTCTGATTAAGGTGCGCAGCTCGCAGGAGAAGCGCAGGATATCTTCGGCACCTACTTGCTGCCTCTCTCCATCTACAATGCAAGGCGTGAAAGTAATTTTCACGACACTAAAACTTATCTGCGTACGCATTGAAAGGGCTACCTCGCGCCGTAACTGCTCATAGAAAAACGGTGGTGCGGCTAAATGTGTCTGTGAATCATGGATTCCATCGTGGGAAAAAAGTGGGCTATGCCCGCCCAAATGAGTTAATCTCTCCTCCATGACACAAGATCCTTCCAAAGCGGCAAAGGCCCGCGCAGTAGTGGCATCCCTACTCATTGCTGAAGCCGTTGTTATCGCAGCCCTTGGTGTGTGGTTACTTGTCTTAACTATCACCGCAGATAGTTTTGAATTTCTTCCACTTCTTGGAGTTCTATTATTTATTGCCATGGCAAGTGGTGGGTTAGCTGCGGCGGCGATTGGATATCGACGAGGAAAATACTTTGGTCGCGCCCCTGCAGTTCTTGCAAATTTAATCGCCCTCGGAGTTGTCTCCTATCAAGTGCAGGCATGCCTATGGATAGCTGCAGTTCCACTAGCCATACTCGCCGGCGCTACTTTGGGCGCTGCGCTGCGTGCGATTCCTGAGTAGCCCTGATTAGTTTTTTATCTCTCCTGTAGGCCAAATTTCCACTTAATGTGGCCTATCTCGCGCCGTAATGCGAGCCTTCACGCTTAGAGCATCTGGGTACTGCCGATAGGCTTATCTCAAATTCACGCCAAGAAGGAGCTCGCCAGTGTCGGCACAGGATTTTGGTGCAAATGATTGGCTCGTCGAAGAGATGTACGAGCATTATTTAGCAGACCCATTATCCGTTGATCCAGCCTGGGTTGAGTACTTTAAAAATAATAAGCCAGGTACTCCTGCATCGCCTTCTACTTCCAAACAAGCTTTGCAACCAGTCTCTAAAGGCGTTCCACCAGTTCCTAAGGCGCAGAAGCAAACTCCGCAGCCAGTAGCCTCGCCAGTTAGTGCACCTGTTGCATCAGCGCCCGTTGCACAAGCGCCCGTTGCACAAGCACCCGTTGCATCCGCACCCATTGCACAAGCGGCAACACCTCAACCAATTCTTCGAGTTACGGCAACACCTCAACCAACTCCTGCAGATCCAATAGTTAAGCCAGCTCCAGTGTTAATGACACCAAGTGCATCAACACTTGAACCAATCAGAGGTGTATCGGCCCGTGTTGTTGCAAGCATGGAGGCATCGCTTTCGGTTCCAACGGCAACATCTGTACGCGCAGTTGCAGCTAAGTTAATGATTGATAATCGAATCGTAATTAATAATCATATGAAGCGTGCACGCGGTGGAAAAGTCTCTTTCACTCAC
>WLNU01000096.1 GCA_009699645.1 Actinomycetota bacterium
CATCTTGCCGGTAAATACGACCTCGCCTTTGCGCAACATCACTAAGTAATCACTGATGAGTTCGAGTTCAGATAAAAGGTGAGAAGAAACAAAGACTGAGGTTCCATCATCTGCCAGCGAGCGCAACAGGGCGCGTACCTCTTGAATCCCCTCTGGATCCAAACCATTTGTTGGCTCATCCAGCATCAACAGTTTTGGATTTGGAAGCAGTGCCGCTGCAATACCTAAGCGCTGCTTCATTCCGAGTGAGTACGTCTTGTACTTTGATTTAGCGCGATCACCTAAGCCAACTTGATCGAGCAGATGTTGGACTCGGTCAGTTGAAAATCCACCCAAGGTTGCCAAGTAATTCAAATTCTCTTTACCGCTTAAGGCTGGATAGAAGGCCGGACCTTCGATCATCGCACCTACACGCGGCAGGTATCTCTCAGGATGCTTAATAGATTCGCCCAGGATTTCGCCAGTACCCCCCGTTGGCGTGATTAATCCAAGCAGCATGCGCATAGTGGTGGTCTTACCCGAACCATTCGGTCCGACGAAGCCGCAGATTGTGCCGAGTGGGACCTCAAATGTTGCATGAGATACCGCCATTCGCTCGCCGTACTTCTTGCTCAAATCAGTAACTGAGATCGCAGTATTAGACATAACTCTAATTTACGCAGTTAGTTGAGCTGCCACAAGTACTACTGAGAACAGGCTCAAATAAGTTATAGACCACTGAAAAATCTTTCCAGCAGTCTTTTCATAATCAGGCGAGCTTTCTTTAAGTGCTATTAATTCGCGAGCAAATACCAAGCCAAGCAAGAGGGTGATAACTAAGGACCACGTTGGTAGTCCGGCCGAGGTAATTAACCAGATAGATGATGCAATCATCAAAATTGTATGAAACCACATCTCTCGATGGACCCGTGCTTTAGTGGCAACTACCGGAAGCATTGGAATACCAGCTGCCGAATAATCATCTTTGTACTTGATAGCCAGAGCCCAAAAATGTGGCGGTGTCCAGAAAAAAATCACCATGAAAAAAGCCATTGCAGTTAATGAGAGCGAATTGGTAACGGCTGCCCAACCAATTAAGACTGGCATGCACCCTGCAGCACCGCCCCAAACAATATTTTGAGATGTGCGACGTTTTAATCCGACTGTGTACACAAGAACATAAAATGCAATTGCTACAAAGGATAGAAATGTTGCAAGTGGAGTTGTATAAATCCAAAAAATAATAAGTGAAATAATGCCAATTGCGCTTGCAAAGATCGCAGCATTTGTCTTACTAATGAGCCCAGTAACAATTGGCCGATTAGACGTGCGCGCCATCAACTTGTCACTCTCGCTTTCAATCACCATGTTAAATGCATTGGCACTTCCCGCAGATAAAGTCCCTGCCAGAATTGTTGTGGCAACCAATGAAAAAGATGGCAGCCCTTTAGCCGCTAGAACCATTGCAGGTAGCGTAGAGACCAAGAGCAGTTCGACGACCCGCAATTTCATTAAATCTATGTATCCACGCATAACACTCTTCACCGCCCTAGATTACTTGCCAATGTGGCATTCGGTTTACTCAGCTCTCCTGGGGCTCAGCCCATAACCACCTAATGGAAGAGGTCCGCATCACATTGGCTCGTAATAGAATATAAGAATGCGCCGCAATTACATAGCTCTTGTAGTTATAGCATCGCTCTGCGCTTTATCTACACCTGCACAGGGTGAAGTTTTATCAAGTGAAACAAAGATGTCTCTGGTAAAAGCAATTACCGGCACGATCTCTCCAAAATCAGTCAGATCGTCAGGTGCTGGTCTCGTGAGCGCCCACAACATGATGTACAACCACAGTGTCACAATTTATGACGCATCCACTTTCGAATTGATCAAAACAGTTCCTGACTCGGTTAAGCTCTCAAAGTTCGGATACTCAAAGTACTCATCGATATTTAAGGGCGCACCTGTTGAAGGATCGTATTCGCCCGATGGAAAGTACTTATATGTCACTAACTATGCCATGTACGGCAAGGGATACAACCATGAAGGACATGACACGTGCTCTCCAGCATCACATTACGATACAAGTTTTCTCTACCGTATCAATTTAAGTAGTTATGAAATCGATGCCGTATATCCAGTTGGTTCAGTTCCTAAAGTTGTAGAGGTAACGCCAGATAATAAATATGTACTCGTCTCTAATTGGTGTTCGTACGATCTCAAAGTGATTTCAGTAGAGACACAACAAACCGTAAAGACACTGAAAATTGGGCGCTATCCGCGAGGAATAGCTGTGAGTAAAGACAGTAAGACCGCCTATGTGGCTGAGATGGGTGGCAGCCGCATCCATGTTATAAATCTGGATGACTTCTCCGTCTCCTACATTCCAATTGGAAGCAACCCTCGCGCAATCGTTCTTTCGCCCGATAACTCCACGATGTATGTAACTATGAACTTATCTGGAAAAGTTGCATCGTGGAACATTGTAGATAACAAGGCTGGTACGACAGTAAAGACCGGTAAAGCGGCTCGAAGTCTTGCGATTTCAAATGATGGCTCAGCACTGTTTGTAGTCAACTTTGAGAGTGATACGGTCTCTAAGGTGCGCACAAGTGATATGAAAGTTCTGCAGACCATAAAAGTATGTAATGAACCGATTGGAATTACCTTTGATGCGCCAACTCAGCGCACTTGGGTCGCCTGTTACGGTGGATCTATAAAGATTTTTGATAATAAATAATCACGGAGGCGGGGCTGCCTCCGATATCACTGTTGGGATATTTGGTGCAGCGATGCGGCCAAGTAAGCGATCAATAGCAGCCCTTGCCTGATTTTCTGCTCTTGCTCCTCGCGGGATTTCATCTGCCAAGGTTACAAATACATATTCGCGATCGGTAGATTCAACATAACCAGCCAGAGTTACCGTGCCATTGAGTGTTCCAGTCTTAGCGCGAACTAGTCCAATGGCGTTGGGCGCAGTGGTTAAAAACCTAGATCGAAGCGTCCCTGAAACTCCCCCAACGGGTAGGGATGTGTAAAGGAGATTGTATTTTTCATCTTTGCGCACTTTAAATAATAGCTGGCCAAGGATTTGTGCAGTTACCCGGTTCTCCTTAGATAAACCACTGGCATCAACAGCAACTAACTTTGATGCATCAATCTCAAAACTCGTAAGTATTTGAGTAAAAGTTTCGCTAACCCCTGCTGCGTTAAAGGCATTGCCGGCAGCGCGCGATGAGAGTCGAGCTAAGCGTTCGGCTAAAGCGTTATCACTCCATTTGAGCGTAAAGTCAAGAATCTCATCAATCGACGGGGATGTGTCGCTAACAATCGGTGAGGCAGCATTTAATAACACCTCATCCCCACTTACCGCTTTCATGCTTGGTTTAAATCCCCGTTTTGCCCAAAAACTCTTTAAGTTGGCCACATCCTGTGAGTACAGACCGGAATAGAGAACTGTAATTTTTTTGAGAGAGCCACCATTTGTTTTTTTGATAGCACTCAATGAATTAAAAGCAAGGTAGGGCAGGGATTCGCGTTTCATCTTTCGGGCAACGTTATGGTTCAGGCTAATCCATGGGTCATAACTACCTTGGATTATAAGAGTCCGGTCTTCAAGGCCTAACGAGATATTTGTTGTGAAGCTAGATTGCGGATCTAAATACGTCAGTGTTGCAACCCCGGCTAAAAGCTTCATAACCGATGCTGGTTTGCGTTGCGAGTAAGAGTTTCTTTCATATACAACTTCACCCGTTGTCCCGTCAATCAAAATCATTGCGGGGTTTGATAGAGCGCGTGCGCTTAAGAGTTCGTCAAATGCTGCAGGTATGGATGCAGCAGATAGCGCCGCATCCGCTGGAGTAACCGATAGAGCCACAACCACAGCAAGTAGAGAGATCCCTAATTTACTTCTCACAGCAAACCCTTGTTGATAGTGCTCATGTAATCAGTTTAGAGTGCATCTATGTCATCACCAACAACCCCGGGCAGTATTGGTCCGGGTGAATTTTTTCCAGTAATCGGTGTTGGGCCACATGAAAAACCCTGGCCTGAAGGTGCTCAGTACGACTCTGAGTTATTACTAAATGGTGACCGTAGAAATGTTTTAGATCATTATCGCTACTGGAGTGTTGAGGCCATCGTCGCTGATTTGGATACTAAGCGACACAAACTACATATTGCAATTGAAAAC
>WLNU01000097.1 GCA_009699645.1 Actinomycetota bacterium
TCAGGTGCTGGTGCATAGTCAAAGCTCACTGGGCTCCCCATCAATCAATCGTCACGTAGGCAGGACTAGCGTAGTAGCCATCATCGAGTTTCATGCGCTGCATTAATAAATCATTTAACAGGGCGCTAGCCCCGATACGAAAGAGAGATAGTGTGAGCCATTCTGGGCCGGCAATCTCATTAACTAGTACTAACTGCTTAATCGCATCCTTTGTATTTCTGATTCCACCAGCTGGTTTCACACCGATGCGGGTCTGTGTCATCTGGTAAAAATCACGCACTGCTTCTAGCATCACGAGGACTACAGGGGCTGTTGCAGCGGGTGCAACCTTGCCTGTCGATGTCTTAATAAAATCGGCGCCAGCGGCCATCGCCAGGAAGGAGGCCTTGCGAACATTGTCATATGTAACAAGTTCACCTGTTTCAAAGATAACTTTTAAATGTGCGCGCGTGCCGCAAAGCTCTCGGATCTGCACAATCTCATTGAATACACCGATGTAATCACCACTTAAAAAAGCACCACGATCAATAACCATGTCAATCTCTGATGCTCCTGCATCGAGGGCATCACGTGTATCTTGAATCTTTACCGGCATCGATGCTCGGCCCGATGGAAATGCCGTTGAAACGGCAGCGACACCAACATGTGCGCCCCCTACTAAATCCAAATGTTTGCGCGCAACGGCGACCATATCGTTATAGACACAGACGGCACCAACACTTGGCACCGATGAGTCAGTTGGATCTGGGCGCACAGCTTTAGTACATAAGGCCTGAACTTTCCCCGGAGTATCTGCACCTTCGAGCGTGGTTAAATCCACCATTGAAATCGCCATATCAATCGCCCAGCGCTTTGATGTTGTCTTAATACTGCGCGTTGCCAACATTGCAGCACGTTCATCAGCGCCAACTTGGTCTACACCAGAAAGAGAGCCTAGATAGTTTTTGAGGGAGGCTTCTGAGCCATCGACTAAGCCATAAAAACTCACGATAGCAATTCCTTTAATGGGGCTCGTAATTGATTCAGAACAACTTGGGCTCGTGCTGAATCTTTTTCAATAACCTCAATGTAACACTTCATCTTCGCTTCGGTTCCACTGGGTCGAATGATTATTCGGATTGTGCCACCTAACCAAATGCGCAGACCATCAGTCGGTGGTAAACCATCGGTAGGTTTCGATAAATCATCGATTGATGTAACTCGATGACCAGCGATCACTGCAGGAGAATTCTTACGCAGGTGGCCCATGATGGTGCCGACTTGAGATAGATCGGTTAAGCGAATTGAAATCTGCTCAGTTGCATGAAAGCCATGTCGTAGCCAGATTTCGTCAAGTAAATCTAGAAGGGTTTTACCTTGGGCCGCTAAATCAGTAGCGATCTGAACCAGCTTAATGGCTGCAGAGATTCCATCCTTATCATTAACGGTGATTGCATCAACTGCATAGCCAATGGCCTCTTCATAGCCAAAGGTAAGTCCATCAATCTTTGAAAGCCATTTAAAGCCGGTAAGTGTCTGTTTAAACTCTAAGTTGTAGTGCTTAGCTATCTTGCTCAGAATCGTTGAGGAGACAATTGAATTGGCCAAGGTTCCATTTTTGCTCTGGCGTGCAATTATTTCACCAAAGATGGCACCTAACTCATCCCCGCGTAACATTCGCCAACCAGTAACTGGATCATTGACGGCAGCTGCACATCTATCGGCATCGGGATCGTTAGCTATGACTAAATCTGCATCACATGCCCGTGCTGTTTCCAACGCTAAATCAATTGCACCTGGCTCTTCAGGGTTAGGAAATGCCACAGTTGGGAAATCTGGGTCGGGATATGCCTGCGCATCAACTAGAATTGGTGGAGGCAAACCTGCTTTCTGGAAGACCTGTAGAAGTGTTTCGGTGCCAACACCATGCATTGCAGTATAAACAACCTTCAAATTACCTGGCTTGTTAGCAAGCGCTGCGGTGATGCTTACATATTTTCTAATAATCTCCTCGTCAACGATGCTCCATTCGGTGCCACGGGGTTGACTAGAAAGAGTTGTTATTGCATCGATATGTGTGGCGATAGATTCATCGGTAGGTGAAACAATTTGTGATCCACGGTAGTGGATTCCATCGACTGTGCCGCCCAAATAAACTTTGTATCCATTATCTTGTGGTGGGTTATGGCTAGCTGTAACCATGATCCCAACATCACATTTCAATTCATTAGTTGCAAAAGCTAAGACTGGAGTCGGTAGCGCACGTGGCAGTACATAGACCTTCATCCCAGCACCACTCATAATCTGTGCAGTCTCGAGAGTGAAATCCTGCGAGCCATGACGTGCATCGCGCCCAATAACAACAGAGGTTAAATTGCGCTCTTTCATGTATGCAGCAATAGCTGCCGCCGTGCGGCCAACTACTGCGCGGTTCATTCCCGATGGACCAGGTCGTACAGCTGCGCGCAAGCCAGCAGTACCAAAGGTAAGGAAGCCGGCGAAAGATGTATGCAGCTCTGCTTCATTGTTAGTATCGAGCCAACCTTGTAACTGCCTAGCCGTTACTGGATCTGGATCATCATCGATCCATGCTTGAACTTGGGCGCCTAGATCCATGTTCTTAGAATAACTTTGGAATAACACCCTTGAGAAGTGCGCCCATGCGATCAGCGGCGGCTTTACCCGCGGCAATAACCTCTTCGTGATTGAGTTTTTCGCCAGTGACTCCAGCGGCAGCATTTGTCACTAATGAGATTCCTAGAATTTCAGCACCTAAAGCATGTGCGGCAATCGCCTCAGGCACTGTCGACATCCCCACTAAATCCCCGCCCATCGTGCGCATCATGTGGATCTCTGCCGGAGTTTCATAGGTTGGTCCGCGCCAATGAACATAGACACCTTCATCCAGAGTTGAATCCTCACGCTTTACAATTTCACGGATTCGTTTGCTATATAGATCGGTCAAATCTACGAAAGTTGCACCTGAGAGTGGCGATACTGCAGTTAACGATATGTGATCGCGGATCAAAACTGGTTGCCCAACTGAGAACTTTGTATTTATTCCACCACAGGCATTTGTCAGAATAATGATTTTGCAACCGGCTTTAACCGCTGTGCGAACACTATGAACAACTGGTTCGACACCTTTACCCTCATACAAATGTGTGCGACCTAAGAAGACGAGGGCACGTATTTTCTTTCCATCGGCCTCAATTACATAGGAGCGAACTTTTCCAGAGTGGCCTTCAACAGTTGGAGGTAGAAATCCAGTTAACTCTTCGGCATTGCATTCATAGGCAGGGGTTCCGAGTGCATCAACAGCGCTCACCCAACCTGAACCCATAACAAGTGCGACATCATGTGATGCAACGCCAGTACGTGTAATAATCTCTTGTGCTGCCGCAGCTGCACACGCTAATGGATCGCTATAGAGAAGTTCGCTCATGCGTCAATAATCTCACAGAGAATGGTTCCACTAGAAACTGTGGCACCAATAATTGCCGTCAAGTTAGAGATTACTCCTGATTTATGGGCCATCAGAGGCTGTTCCATCTTCATCGCTTCTAGCACGATGATTAAATCGCCAACGTGAACGCTGGCACCCTCTTCAACGGCGATCTTTACAACTGTGCCTTGCATTGGGCTAGAAAGAGCAGATCCACCCGATCCCCCCGCCATGCCGGCCTTAGCACGATGGCGCTTAACAATGGGTTTTGGAGCATGCACCATAATCTCAAAGCGTTTTCCATTTATCTCAGTTATCAGATGCTCAGGCGCCATATGTGATTGAAGTGGCTCTGTAGTAGTTGTAAATGTAGGAATAGTGTTCACAAACTCATTTTCAATATAACTTGTATAGACCTTAAAAATTTTAGTGTATGCAGGATCTTCAAGTATGGCACGGTGAAAGGGCAGTGCCGTAGCTAAGCCATCGATTGAAAACTCTGCAAGGGCTCTTCGCGCACGTTCAATGGCCTGCTGGCGAGTTGCACCTGTAATGATTAACTTTGCAAGAAGTGAATCAAAGTTTCCACCGATTGTGTCACCATTTTTAAAGCCAGCATCAACTCGAACACCGGGACCAGTTGGAATAATCCACTGAGTAATACGCCCCGGTGCCGGTAAGAA
>WLNU01000098.1 GCA_009699645.1 Actinomycetota bacterium
ACTCGATGGCATTGGACCAGTGATTGCTAAGCGAATCATCGAGTATCGAAAAGTTAATGGTCCCTTTGCAACGGTAGAGGATCTCCAAAAAGTGAGCGGAATAGGTACAGCAAAATTCGCAATAATCAAAAGCAAACTCCGCGTTTAGCCGATTATCGGGCGATTGCAGTTGGCGCAGCTATCTGGCTTGGTGCACTGCTCCAAAGTGCTAGCCCGCCATGGCGAATCAGTGTTGCCGCTCTAGCGCTCACACTTCTCTCATTAATTAGCCGTAAGTTTCGCTTTACGGTAATTATCACCGCGCTACTACTTGGTTCGGCGGTGATGTCACTGCGCGAGGCCTCTCTAGCCAACTCGCAGATCGCTCAGTTATACGGTCAATCGGTGGAGATAATCGCTCAAGTTGTAACAGATCCCAATCAAACGACGACTGGCAACTACAGTTTTCTGGCACGGGCTATCTATGTTAATTCGCCCGCCGGTTCGTACGCAATGCGCATACCGATCCGTGTCATTACTCCCAAAAAAAGCGTCCTTACACTTTTACCAGGGCAAAGTTTTAGTGCTACTGCGCGACTGGTAAAGAGCAAAGAGGGACGAGTCGGCGCACTCGTATTAATCGATGATGATGTGGCTGTCATAACACAGGCATCGCGCTGGGCTAGGGCATTGGCGGGGATTAGATTTGGATTACGTGATGTATCGGGTGATGGCGATGCAGGCGCCTTAATTCCTGGCATGGTTCTGGGTGATACCTCAAAGCAAAGCCTTGAGTTCAAAACGGCGATGAAGCGTTCAGGCTTAACACATTTAGTTGCGGTGAGTGGAGCAAATTTTGCAATCGTTTCTAGCTTTGTCTTATGGTGCATGCAGTTTCTCTTTATGCGAATGAAACTGCGCTTGAGTGCAACAGCGATTGCATTAATTTGTTTTATCGCCCTTGTGCGCCCCTCACCTTCGGTCTTACGTGCAGCTGCAATGGCGGCAGTATTATTAATTGCACAGGGCATCCACCGAGGTCGTGACTCACTACCAGCGCTAGGTTTTGCAATCGGCGCCGTTGTTGTCGCCGATCCATGGCAGGCACGTGATGCCGGCTTTGCTCTCTCTGTTATGGCAACTGCGGGCCTGCTTTTGTTTGCACCCCTTGTTGTTGAAAAACTCGCCCGCTTCACTCCGGAAAAACTGGCGCAGGCACTTGCACCACCCATCGCAGCAATAGTTTTCTGCTCCCCAGTTTTAGTCTCACTCTCAGGGTATATCTCGCCTATGAGCGTTATCGCTAACTTATTAGCTGCTCCAGCCGTTGGCCCGATAACGATTTTGGGTTTTATCGCTGCGCTGATCTCACCCTTTGCACCGATGATCAGTGCTGTATTGATCTGGCTTATTAGATATCCAGCTGGCTTCATCGCAGCCGTTGCACGTTGGGCGGCGCAGTTTCCAGTCTTAACTCTGCGCACGGGCAGTATTGGCTTTCTTATCGTTGCCATTTTCACGCTGACACTATGGCTCTTTAAAAAATATATCAAAGCGATCTCGGTAATCGCACTTGTCTTAATTCTTGCGATGACCTGGCTGCAACGCTGGCCTGCAGGAGATTGGCAGGTAGCAAACTGCGATGTTGGGCAGGGTGATTCGATGGTTATCAATCTTGGTAATCACCGTGCAATTGTTCTAGATGTTGGCCCTAATCCACTGTTAGAGGATCGATGTTTAAAGGCGCTGGGTATAAATGAAATTCCGCTCATGGTACTTTCGCACTTTCACGACGATCATGTTGGTGGATTAAGTGGTGCAATAAAAAATCGAAGAGTTTCACAGGTTTGGGTCAGTACTAACTCCGAACCATTAATGGAGAGTTCTCATGTCGCATCTCTCATGAGAGGCATCGATATCCTTCGACCTCAGCAAGGATTTTCGGCGCAGATTGCACAGTTCACAATCAAAGTTCTCTGGCCGCCAAGTGGTACACATGTATTTGCATCGATGCCGGGGGATGGCTCAGCAGTTAATAACTCCAGCATCGCAGTTCTCATTGCCTCAAGTGATTTCACATTATTTGCAGCCGGTGATTTAGAGCCACCTACCCAACATGAGTTAATCGGTGACATTGCCCGTGTGGATATTTATAAGGTCGCACACCATGGCTCCAGATATCAGGACGAGGGGCTTATGGCCGCCCTTGATCCGCAGGTAGCGGTAATAAGCGTGGGCGCCAAGAATGCATACGGACATCCTGCGCCACAAACTGTAGAAGCGCTGACGAGGCTTGGGGCGAAAGTTGTTCGAACCGATATCAGTGGAGCAATAAGTATGACTGCCAAGGCCCATACGATTACAGTTCGTACAAGTAAGGGCCGGTTTAATCTCTTTCGATGGGGGTAGCGATATGAACGCCTTCTACCTCATCCTTGGCTCAGAGGGCGCTCTCTCAGATCGCGCGATTAATAAACTGAGCGTGGAGTTAAAAGAGAGCAAATGCGAGATTACACAGCTCTTTGCCGCCGAAACAATTGTGGGTGATATCGCCGATGCACTTGCACCATCGTTATTTTCAGAGCGCCGCGCACTTATTCTTCGGGATTTACAAGATCTACCAGAGGAAAATAAGGATGAGATCACTCGTTATTTAACTAGCCCCGATGAAACGATGACCATTGTATTTGTACATAAAGGTGGCGTTAAAGGCAAAGCCTTACTTGATGCGATTAAGAAAGTTAAACCAGAGATCATTAGCTGTGAGCCATTAAAGAAAGAGGCCGAAAAAGAGGGCTTTGTTAAAGAGCTCTTTTTAGATATTGGACGCAAAGCAACCTCTGGCGCAGTCAGTGCATTAGTTGGCGCACTCGGCAGTGATATGCGCGAACTACAAGCCGCGGTTTCACAGATTGCAGCTGACGCCCCCGCTGGAGTAATCGATGAGGTAATGATCGATAAGTTTCATCAAGGTCGTGTTGAAACAACTGGCTTTGATGTCGCCGATGCAACCTTGGATGGAGATTTATCGGCAGCGCTGATTGCACTTCGCAGCGCACTTGAAACTGGAACTGATCCAGTAATGATCACGAGTGCTATCGCATCTTCACTTCGCTCTTTGGCAAAGGTATCGGGGGCCAATCGCGGTACTAAATCCTTTGAGTTAGCTGGCCAACTAGGCATGGCACCGTGGCAGATTGATAAGGCCCGTCGCCAATTGCATCGCTGGTCTCCGGGGGCGATGGCCGATGCCGTCGGTGCTATCGCCCAGGCCGATGCCGAAGTCAAAGGTGCGGCCAGTGATCCGATTTACGCTCTGGAAAAGGCCGTAACTCGTATCGCATCGCTTCAATCAGGGGGCTAGCGCGCAATTTGACCATCAGGGGCGCCAATCCGTACTCTTATCCTCTGCCCGCCGGCCATTTGAGCGGGCTTAATTGAACTGGAGTAAGACGTGTACGCAATCGTTAAAGCTGGCGGACGCCAGGAAAAAGTCGAAGTTGGCGACACAGTAACCGTCGATCGCATGGACGCTGCTGTTGGTGCAACTGTCTCATTTCCTGCCCTCTTGCTTGTAGATGGTGCAACCGTTACGACCGATGCTGCAGCACTAGCGGCAGTAAAGGTAACTGGCGAAGTTCTTGAAGAGACAAAGGGTCCAAAGATTGACATCCTGCGTTACAAGAACAAGACAGGTCACCGCCGTCGTCAGGGCTTTCGTGCACAGCTCACACGCGTAAAAATTACCGCCATCAACGGCGCGAAGTAAGGGAGGCACAGTAAATGGCAAGTAAAAAGGGTGTCTCCTCGACACGAAACGGTCGCGATTCAAATCCTCAGTACCTTGGCATCAAGCGATTTGGTGGCCAGGAAGTTAATGCAGGCGAGATTTTGGTCCGCCAGCGCGGAACACATTTTCACCCAGGCAAGAACGTAGGACGCGGTAAGGATGACACTCTCTTTGCATTAGCAGCAGGTGCAGTTGAATTCGGTCGCGCTCGCGGTCGTCGTGTAGTGAACGTGGTTCCGGCCGCTTAATTTAGGTTTCTCATAATAG
>WLNU01000099.1 GCA_009699645.1 Actinomycetota bacterium
ATTTAGGTGTTGCCTGGGTTGCTCTCCATGCGCGCACCGCCGCCCAAATGTATGAAGGTAAAGCAGATTGGTCGGCGATCACCCGCCTTGTCGAGCATTTAAAGCCGAGCGGGGTACCGGTTTTAGGCAATGGCGATATCTGGTCGGGGCGCGATGCTCTCAATATGGTTGCTGAAACTGGTTGTGCAGGAGTAGTTGTTGGCCGTGGGTGTTTGGGGCGACCATGGTTATTTGCCGATTTAGTTTCTGCCCTGCAAGGCGTCAATAAAGAGTTAACGCCTGCGCTGCATCAAGTGCGTGAAGTGATGTTTCGTCATGCTCACTTAATAGTTGAGTATTTAGAGTCAGAGGATCGCGGGATGCGTGATATGCGCAAACATATGGCCTGGTATTTAAAGGGTTTTAGCGTTCCCCGCGAAATTCGGCATGACTTAGGGATGGTCTCTTCATTAGTTGAAATGCGTGGGCTTCTAGACAAGTTAGAGGATCAGCCCTATCCAGTTGAAGTCGGCGATAAGCCACGTGGACGCACTAGTCATGGCCGCCCACCGACTTTGCCCGATGGTTGGCTCAATGATCCTGACGAACTTGTCCATGTCGAACTCGAAGATGCTTTTTCGGGGGGATAAATGTTTTTATTTCGTTGGATACGTCGCACGTTAACATTAATTATTATCGTCGCATTAATTGCTCCAGGTTATGCCGTATCAAAAGTATGGCGTGCAGCAAATAACCCAATCGTACGCAGCGCCGATGTCATCATAGTTCTTGGCGCTGCGCAGTTAAATGGCACACCGGGGGATGCGTTAGAGGCGCGTTTGATTGAAGCTAAACGGATCTTTGATTTAGGTTTAGCTCCATCCATTATCACTGTTGGTGCAGGCGCCCCTGGTGATCGCACAACAGAGGCGGCATCGGGCAAAGCATGGCTACGTGCACATGGTGTGCCAGCAAAGAAAGTAACTGCCGTTGAAGAAGGCCGCGATACGTTAGTGAGCACAAAGGCTTATGTTGCATTAATGAAAAAGCGAATGGTCAGTGATGTGATTATCGTGACCGATCCATTTCACTGCCAACGTGCGATGACAATGGCAAATGATCAAGGTGTTATAAGCACCTGTTCACCTGTACAAACTGGTCCCAACACAATTTCCCAATCGGGCTACAAGTATTTACTGCGCGAGGCGGGGGCTTACCTGGTCTATATAACCCTTGGCCGACGTGGTGTTCAGGTCAGTGATCATTTACCTGGCGCAGATATCCTCACTAAGGTTGTGCCGTGAGCTATAGCGAACACGACAACGAGCGATTCTTAGATGAGCCGGCAAAACGACCAGGGCGTACTGAGTTCATGCGCGATCGTGCACGGGTTATTCACTCTGCCGCTCTTCGTCGCTTAGCGGCAAAGACCCAAGTTGCAGTGCCGTGGGAGAATGATTTTCAGCGCACACGCCTATCTCACTCACTTGAGTGCGCACAGATCGGTCGTGAGCTTGGAGAATCACTCGGCGCAGATCCTGATTTACAGGACACGGCATGCTTAGCACATGATTTAGGTCATCCACCATTTGGTCACAACGGGGAAGAGGCCCTTGCGCAGATTGCAAAAGATTGTGGTGGCTTTGAGGGAAATGCACAGAGCTTTAGATTATTAGTACGCCTTGAGGCCAAGACCGTTGATGCACAGGGAAATAGTATTGGTCTTAACTTAACCCGAGCATCCTTAGATGGTGCGACAAAGTATCCATGGCCACGCTCACAAAACCCGCGCAAATTCGGCGTCTACGATGATGATATAGAAAGCTTTAACTGGATGCGATCGGGTGCACCAGTTGATAAGAAGTGTATCGAGGCGCAGATTATGGATTGGTCCGATGACTGCGCTTACTCTGTCCATGATTTAGAGGATGCGATATTTGTCAACCAAATATCAGTTAAGAACTTTGAAAAAGATTTAGCTGATATCTATCATGTCATGCGAAATGATTATGGTAGCGATTCCACCGAGCAAGAGGCTATCGATGCACATACACGTTTAGCTGCGCTCTCGGCCTGGCCACATTATTACGATGGCACCCTTCGCTCACTTGCTAGGTTAAAGGATTCCAC
This sequence comes from Actinomycetota bacterium, assembly GCA_009699645.1. Next base: position 2,110 of record WLNU01000099.1, read on the forward strand.
CTCACAGTTAATCGGGCGCTTTGTCTTAGCTGCAGAAGTTCAAACTCGCAGAGTTCATGGTGATGGCCCACTCTCACGCTATAGCGCCGATCTAGAGATTCCACGCGATCAAGTTGTCGAAGTCGATTTTCTCAAAGCTATTGCTGGACACTATTTAATCAACGCTGCACACTCCCAAGAGCGCTATGCAAAGCAGCAGGTAATCATTAGCGAGCTCGTGGAGATGCTCATGGCATGTGCCCCACGTGAGCTGGATTCAATATTTATTAAGCCCTGGAATGAAGCCGCCGATGAAAGTGCACGTATGCGGGTAATAATCGATCAAGTCGCCGCCCTAACAGATCCTGGCGCCTATGTCCTACATACACGTCTACTGGCTAATCACTAAAGTGAGCATATGAGCGGGCGTATTCGAGATGAGGATGTTGCCTACATCCGTGATCGCTCACCCATCGATGAGGTAGTTGGCGATTACGTCCAGTTAAAGAGCGCGGGTGGTGGTGCAAAGAAAGGCTTGTGTCCATTTCACGATGAGAAGTCACCCTCTTTTACTGTTACCCCCAGTAAAGGATTTTTTCACTGCTTTGGATGTCAAACTGGCGGCGATGTCATCGCATTTTTGATGAAGATCGACCACTTAACTTTCACTGAAACGATCGAGCGCTTAGCTGATCGCCTGGGTTATACCCTTCGCTATGAAGAGGGCGGTAGTAATGCTCCAACATTTTCAGCAGGGGCTCGCTCTCGTTTAATCGCAGCTAATACCGAGGCGGCGAAGTTTTATCAAGAACAACTCAATGCTCCTGCAGCCGCTCATGGTCGAGACTTATTAACAAAGCGCGGCTTCGATAAAGCTGCCTGTATGCAGTTCGGCGTTGGATTTGCCCCCGATGAATGGGATGCGTTGACTAAACATCTGCGCGCAATGGATTACACAATCGATGAGTTAGAAACCGCCGGATTATCTAAGATGGGCCAGCGCGGTCCAATAGATAGATTTCGTAACCGTTTGACCTGGCCAATTAGAGATATCTCAGGGGACGTTGTTGGCTTTGGTGCACGCAAATTAGCAAGTGATGAAGTTGATCAAGGACCCAAGTATTTAAATACTCCAGAGACCCCCATCTATAAAAAGAGTCAGGTTTTATACGGACTTGATGTGGCAAAAAAAGAGATCGCAAAGAAGCGCCAGGCCGTCATAGTTGAGGGCTATACCGATGTTATGGCAGCCCAGCTTGCAGGGATAACTACGGCCGTAGCAACCTGTGGCACTGCATTTGGCGCCGATCACATACGCATCCTGCGCAGGTTATTAATGGATGACGATGCATTTCGCGGCGAAGTTATATTTACCTTTGATGGTGATGCCGCGGGACAAAAAGCGGCCCTACGAGCATTTAGCGAGGATCAAAAATTTGTGACACAGACCTTTGTCGCAGTCGAACCCGATGGTTTAGATCCATGTGATTTGCGCCAACAAAAGGGAGATTTAGCCCTTCGTGATTTAATAGCACGAAGAGTTCCTCTCTTTGAGTTTGCAATTCGGAGCGAGCTTGCACACCACAAGTTAGATGCAGCCGAGGGTCGCATTAATGCACTCAACGCTGCAGCGCCATTAGTTGCCCAGATTCGAGATAAGTCCTTACGTCCTGAATACACGCGCCTACTAGCAGGGTGGTTAGGTCTAGAAGTCGAAATCGTCTCTGCGGCGGTATCGCAGGGCGTGAAATCTCATCCACGCACACAAGAGCCCACAGCAGTTGCAAGTGAAGAGAGTAATTGGCGACCTGATCCATATGATGCGCGATTGATTTTAGAGCGAGAGGTCCTTAAATCTCGCCTTCAAGAGCCGGCCTTATTTATTGAGAGC